>JAKEHP010000183.1 GCA_022614955.1 Candidatus Methylomirabilota bacterium | reverse complement strand
GGCTTCTTCCTTTCCGGGGTAGGCTACGACGCGGCCATCTTTACGCTGTTCCTCTTCCAGATGGTCTTCATGGACACGGCGGCGACGATCCCGACGGGGGCCATGGCGGAACGGTGGAAGTTCTCCGCGTTCTTCATTTACGGGTTCTTCATCTCGATGATCACCTATCCGCTGTTCGCCAACTGGGTCTGGGGCGGCGGCTGGTTGGCGACGCTCGGGAAGAACTTCGGCCTGGGCCACGGCTATATCGACTTTGCGGGCTCATCGGTGGTCCATATGGTGGGGGGAGTCACCGGCCTAGCCGGCGCGATGGTCCTCGGGCCAAGGATCGGGAAGTACGGTAAGGAGGGGAAGCCAAACGCTATCCCAGGCCATCACATCCCCATGGCCCTAGCTGGGACCTTTATTCTCGCCTTCGGCTGGTTCGGCTTCAACGCTGGAAGCACCCTGGCCGGGACCGATCTCCGGATCGGTGTCATCGCTACCAACACGATGCTGGCTTCCGCCTCAGGCGCGATCTTCGCGGCGCTCTACATGTGGCTCACCTACGGAAAGCCGGATCCCAGCATGAGCGCGAATGGGATGCTCGCCGGCCTCGTGGCCATCACCGCTCCCTGCGCCTTCGTCAACAGCGTCTCGGCCTTCCTCATCGGGGCCGTCGCCGGGGTGCTGGTCTGCTGGAGCGTCCTCTTCGTCGAGCGGGTCCTCAAGCTCGATGACCCGGTGGGGGCCATCTCCGTCCACGGCACGTGCGGCGCCTGGGGGGTCATCAGCCTCGGCCTTCTCGCGGACGGCGTCTACGGCGACGGGTTCAATGGAGTTCCGGGGACGGTGCGGGGGATCCTCTATGGCGATGCGGGGCAGTTCATCGCCCAGCTGATCGGCCCCCTCGCAAACTTCGTGTTCATCTTCGGCGCCTCGTGGCTCTTCTTCAAGGTGCTCGACGCGCTGGTCGGCATGCGGGTCGCGCCCGAGGTGGAGCTCGATGGGCTCGACATGCCCGAGGTGGGCGCGCTCGCCTACCCGGACTTCCGGGTTCCCTCAGCGGTCGAAGCCGGACGGGTTGCGCCGCTCGGGGCGCCCGGGCCCAGCATGGCAGTGCTCCGGGCGCAGCAGCCAACGAGAGGGAGTTAGAGGGTTTTTCCCCGCGGGGACCGATGGGCAGGCACCGGGCGCTCTCTCACCGATCCTTCGCCCCGAAGGCGAGCGCTTGTGGCTTTCCCCCATCCCCATCGGCCCCGCGGATCCTTTCCAGAGGGGCGTCGTTGATCGGATCGGCGCCGATTCATGGCCTGTGACCCCATGGCAATGACCTCTGACCTGGTCCTACCAGTGACACGGCCAGGCGGTGGAGGTCGGAAGGCCAAGGGATGAGACAGAAAATCCTCCTCATCGATGACAGCCTCCGGTCGAGGGCGGCCATCAAGAAGGCCTTCGAGGGCTCCGGGTTTGAGACCATCGAGGGAACGAGCGGCCTCGAGGCGGTCAGGCTCGTGAAGGAGACGGGTCCCGATGTGCTCTTCATCGCCGTCGGCCTCCCCGATCTGGACGGCATCGAGGCCTCGGCACGGATCATGGAGAGCCACCCCCTTCCCATCATCATCTTGACGAGCCATCAGGATCCGGAGACGGTGGAGAGGGCGAAGGAGGCGGGCGTGATGGCGTACCTCTTGAAACCGGTCCGCGAGGAGCAGCTCCGGCCGGCTGTGGAGGTCGCCTCCGCCCGCTTCCGGGAGTTCATGGCGTTACGGGTGCAAAATCAGGATCTGACGCGAACCTTGGAGGCCAGGAAGCTCACCGAACGGGCGAAGGGGATCCTCATGAAGCGGGAGGGGCTCTCGGAATCGGAAGCCTTCCGCAGGCTCCAGAATGTGAGCATGGAGAGGAGAAAGCCCATGGTGGAGGTCGCCGAGGCCATCCTCCTGTCGGAAGAGGTGGCCAGCAGAAAGAGGCGGTAAGGAGGTGATGTCACCCGGGCGCTCGGCCCGGCGGAAGGCGTTCCGGCAGGTGGCGTAGCGGAGCTTCCTGAACGCGGAGACAGCGTTCGGGAGGGAGGCAAAGGCGCCTCTCCCAATTTTGGGGGCGGCGCCTTTCTCTTTTTGGAGGGGGAGTCACATGAGACGGCAATGGGGAAGAATCGGGGGAGCCTTGGCGTTTGTGGTGCTCGCCCAGGGACTGGCGTGGGGGCAACAGGCGGCTCCGAAGGCGGGCACCGTGGACGAGCGGCTAAAGGCCGTGGAGGAGGCGGTGCAGTCGCCCGTCCTCAGCTTGCTGCGGGAGGTGACCCTCACCGGCTACGTGCAGACCACCTACAACTTCAACTTTGAGGATCCACCGACCAAGACCAACAACCTTCGCGTCTTTGATGACGAGGCCAACCAGTTCACCATCAACAACATCGAGCTGGCGTTCTCCCGTCAGCCCACCGAGAAGGTCCCAGTTGGTTTTGGCGTGGTCATGAACGCCGGACGGGACACGCGGAAGACCAAAGCGCTTGGTCTAGGGGGAGGAGCAACTGGTGACGACAACCCCTTCGACCTCCAACAGGCCTACGTGACCTACGTGGCCCCGGTGGGGAAGGGGGTCACGTTCAAGGCCGGGAAGTTCGCCACCCTCCTTGGCGCGGAGGTCATCGAGGCCCCGGCGAACTTCAACGTCTCCCGCTCCTTCCTCTTCGGCTTTGCTATCCCGTTTACCCACGTAGGCGCCCTGGCGACCTATCCGTTCACCGACCAGGTGAGCGCGACGGTAGGGGTCGTCAATGGCTGGGATAACGTGAGGGATGACAACCGGGGGAAGTCAGCCATCGGCCAGATCTCCCTGGCGCCGCTCGAGGGCTTCACCCTCCTGGTGAACGGGATCTGGGGGGCCGAACAGGCGGAGCGCGACAGCCCGAAGCGATGGGTGGTGGACGTAGTGGCGACGTACAATCCTCCTTCGCTCAAGGCCCTGACCCTCCAGGCCAACTATGACTACGGCAGGGAGGACGAGGCAGCGGAGGACGGGGCCAGCATCCTGCGGGACGCCACCTGGCAGGGGATTTCCCTGATCGCCAATTATGACCTCACGGAGAAGCTCTCCTTCGCCGTGCGGGGCGAGTATTTCATCGACCAGGACGGGGCGAGAACCGCCTTCGCGGGACCCGGGCCCTCCGGCCTCCTCCCGCGCCAGAGCCGCCTGAACGTGTACGAGATCACCGCCACCGCGAAGTACAAACTGTGGGGAGGCCTGTTCACGCGTCTGGAGTACCGACACGACCAGTCCATTACCGACGGCGGCGGCCAACGGGTCTTCGATGGCGAGACCGGAGTCAGCACGCGGAAGAGGCAGGATACCATCACCGTGGAGCTGGCCTACGTCTTCTGAGCATCACAGACGAAGTGATGGAACGTCACTCCGGCAGCCGCAGTGAGGAGTGCTTCACCGGGGCCACCGCTCTGGGTAATCTGGCACTGGGCTCCGACTCGACGCATGGTCCTTTCCCTAGCCCAGCGCGGTGTGCCAATCCGGCGAGTCCCCGTCATGCGGGTAGTTGACCCGCGGATCATGGGCCGATCACCCGGGCCAGGCGGGCCACGCCCTCGTCAATCTCGCCGAGGGCGGGACTCACGAAGTTCAGCCGTATCGTCTCCTCCCCGCCGCCGGCCGGGAAGAAGGGGGCGCCGGGGACGTAGGCGACTCCCTCATCGACCGCCTTGGAGAGCAGCGCGGTTGGGGACTGACCGGGGGACAGCCGGAGCAAAAGGAACATCCCGCCGGCCGGGTACGTCCATGTGGCCTTCCCCGCCAGCTGCCGCGTGAGCGCGTGAAGGAAGGCATCCCGCTTTGTCCGGTAGGCGGCCCGCAGGGATGCCACCTGGGCCGGGAGGTGCCCCGCGCTGAGGTAGCGATGAACCACGCGCTGGGTCAGCGAGTTGGCGTGCAGGTCCGTCACCTGCTTCAGGAGGGCGAGGCGAGCAATGACCGGGGCCGGGCCCGCGACCCAGGCCACGCGCAGCCCGGGGGCGATGACCTTGCTGAAGGTGCCCACCGTGAGGACGTGCGCCCCCGGAGCGGCTGCGGCGAGAGGGCCCGGCTCTCCCGGATCGTACCGGAGGTGCAGGTACGCCTCATCGGCCAGGACGGGGACGCCGGCCGCTGCCGCCGCTTCAAGCAGCAGGCGGCGCCGTTCCGGGGCCAGGGTGGCTCCGGAGGGATTCTGGTGGCTCGGCATGGTGTAGAGGAACTTTACCCCGGGTTGCCTCAGGGCAGCGGCCGCGGCGTCGGGGTCCAGGCCCTCCCCGTCCGTGAGGATGGGCCGGACCGTCGCTTCGTAGGAAGCGAAGACCTGGAGGGCCGCCAGGTAACTGGGCTCCTCGGTCAGAACCAGATCCCCCGGCTCCAGGAGGGCACGGGCAACCAGGTCAATCCCCTGCTGCGAGCCACTCACGATCAGGACCTGCTCCGCCCGGGTCGGCACGCCCCGGGTGGTCAGGTCGGCCGCCACCCACTCCCGGAGCGGGCGGTACCCCTCGGCCTCGCCGTACTGGAGGGCGCCCCGCCAGTCCTCGGTGAGGACCTCTGCCGCCGCCTCCCGCAGGGTCTTCGCTGGGAAGCCGGCAGGGTCCGGCAGGCCGGAGGCGAAATTTATCACCCGGCGCTCCGCGAGCACCCGGATGAGCTCCATGATGGGGGAGGATTTTACCCGTCCCATCCGCCCCGCGTAGCGCGTCTCCCATTCCATCGTGCCTCCCTGCCCGATCAGGGTCCTCGACCTGTACCACGTTCCCCCCTCCCCGCCAAGGGGAGAGGCGTGAGTGCAGCAGGCACGGGCTGACCGGCCCGTCCGGGCCGGGCTAGAATACCGGGCTGGTGGCGTTGGTTGGCATGCCCCTGGCGCGGGAGGGTGGCATGCGGGATGGCCGCCTGACCTTCGTGGCGGTGGACAAGATTTTTAGCGTCGGCCTCCCCTTGGCCCGGTTCCTGCACCGCCAGCCAGCCCACGCTTCTTTGCCCGGATTCCGCTTTGCGGGCCGGGCCGGACCGCTTTGGGAGTCGCCATGGCCTCTGCCCAGAACGCACCTTCCCGTCCGGGGTCGCCCGGGTCCCGCATCCTCGTTGTGGACGACGAGCCGGTCGCCCGGCAGATCGTCGTGGACGCCCTGGCCGAGCGGGGGTTCGCGGCAGAGCCGGTGCCGGACGGCCCGGCTGCCCTGGAGCGGGTGGCCTCCGACCCGCCCGCCCTCATCCTCCTGGACATCCTCATGCCCGGCCTGAGCGGCCTCGAGGTCCTGCGGAAGCTGAAGGGGGACCCGAAGACCCAGTCCATCCCGGTCATCCTGGTCACGGCGAGGGACAGGCCCGCCGACCTGGTCGAGGGCCTGGAGGCGGGGGCGGACGACTATCTGGCGAAGCCGGTGGACCCTTCGGAGCTCCTGGCGCGCGTCCGGGCGCACCTGAGGACCGGGGACCTGCTGACCCAGTTCGAGAAGGACCGGGAGGACATGGCCGCCGTCCTGGAGATCTCCCGGGCCGTCTCCTCGACGCTGAAGTCCAGCGAGATCTTCGGGATCCTCGTGGACCGGACGGCGCGGATCGTCCAGGCCTACCGCTGCTCCCTGGTCCTCATCGGGGACACTCACGACACCGCGTACGTGGTGGCCTCCCACGATGACCCCAGCGTCCGGAACCTGAAGATCTCCCTGCGCAAGTACCCGGAGATCCGGATGGCCGTGGCGCAGCGGCAGCTGGTCGTGGTGGACAACATCCAGGAGGACCCCCTCCTGGCGGAGGTCCGCGAGCACCTGGGGGGGGCGCCCTTCGTTTCGATCCTGGTCCTGCCCATCATCCTCCGGGAGAATGTGGTGGGGACCCTGCTCCTCCGAACCAGCCACCTCACGCCGGGCTTCACGGAGCGGGAGATTCGGATCTGCCAGCTCATCGCCGACATCGCTGCCGCGGCGCTCCAGAACGCCCACTTCTTCGAGAGCCTGGAGCTGGCCAACGTGAACCTGGAGCGCCTCGCGCTGGTGGACGACCTGACGGGGGCGTTCAACCGCCGCTTCTTCTTCCGCCGGCTGGAGGAGGAGTTCCATCGGGCCCGGCGCTACAAGTTCCCCCTGGCCTGCATCTTCCTGGATATCGACCGGTTCAAGCCGGTCAACGACCGGTACGGCCACCTGGTGGGGGATCGGATTCTCCGGGAGGTGACCGAGGTCATCCGGGGCTCCATCCGCCGCACCGACATCCTGGCCCGCTACGGGGGGGAGGAATTCGCCATCCTGCTGCCCATGACGTCCGGGGAGGGGGCGGTGGTGGAGGGGGAGCGCATCAGACAGGCGGTCCGGACCCACGCCTTCGGTGCCGATGTGGGGCCGGTCCAGATCACGATCAGCCTCGGCGTGAGCGCCTTTCCGGGGGCGCGGATCAGCAGCGTGGAGGATCTGATCGCCCGGGCGGACGACGCGCTGTACCAGGCAAAGCGGGAGGGCCGGGACCGTCTGATCACCACGCCCGACTGAGGAGGGGGGAATGCGCGGGTGGAACATTGCCTGTGGGGCCCTGTTGCTGGCGGCGTGCGCCGCTCGCCCGGCGCCGCTGACGCGGCCCCCGGACATTGTTCCAGGCGCGCCTGCCACACCGCGGCCTGTGACACCGCCGCCCGCGGCACCGTCCCCGGCACTCCCAGTACCCAGGGCTCCTTCGCCGCCTCCGGCCCCCGAGGCACCCGAACCCCCCCCGCCCGTGGTGGCCGAGCGTCCCCCGTACCTGGTCCTGATCCCCGACTCCGAGGTCTACTACGCCCCGGAGCACCCGATGGACCTCTTCTTCTACAACGGGCTCTGGTTCACCCGGCACGGGGGCCGCTGGTTCTTCTCAGCGGACTTCACCGGGCCCTGGATCTACCTGTCGCCCCGGGGCGTCCCCCCCGCCCTGCAGCACCTGCCGGCGGGGCACCGCGGGGCACCGGCTGGTCCGAGGGGCGGGGCTGCCGGCTCGGGCTAGGGGAGGGGCATAGACACGGCGCGCGGTGCGGGGCTCTGGGCCCGGTTTCTCCAGCGGGTCGTGGGCCGGGCCCTCGACCGGGTGGAGGAGGTCCGCCAGAGCGTGGGGCGGGGCGGGAAGGTGATCGTGGGCTGCCCGGAGTGCGGGACCCGCTACTCTGTCCGGAAGAAGGATGCGGCGCGCGGGGTGAAGTGCCCCAAGTGCGATGTGATCCTTCCCGTGGATGGGAGTGCTGAAGGGGGAGGGGGAAAGCCCCCGCTGGCCCCGACGGTCGCCCGCCCAGCTGCGGGCGTCTCCGCCTCCCTCACCGAGACTCTGGTCTCGAAGGGCCGGGTGCCCGAGGAGGCACCCCTCCCCCCCCACCTGGCGCTCACTCTCACGGTTCTGGAGGGAGCCGATACCGGGACCCGCGTCAGCCTTAGTCGGACCCGCACGATCCTCGGACGGCGCGACGCCCACATCCTGCTGAATGATCCGGAAGTCTCCAGCCTGCACGCCGCCATCGCCGTGGAGGGGAACCGCTTCAGCCTCCGGGACCTCCGCAGCACCAACGGGACGTTCCTGAACGGCAGGCGGATCGAGGAAGCCGAGCTGGCGCACCTGGATGAGCTCCGCCTCGGCCGGACGACGCTCCTCTTCACCGTCACCCGCAACGCTGCATAAGACGCAAAGGGACCGGCGCTCCCCTCGGGCCACCACCTGGCCGACGAGCCGCCTCTACGACGCCTTGCTGCCGGCGTGGCTACCTGCCCGTTTTCTCCCCCCTCACGCCGTCGCGGGCGCGAGGATGCCCCTCGTCACCAGCCTGGTGATGACCTCCGCCGCCTTGAGGTCGTCCTCGCTCTCCTCCAGCACCTGGGCCACCGTCCGGACGCCGTTGAACTGGTCCAGGAGGCGCCCCAGGTCCGGCGTTAGCCGGCGGCCCTGGAGCAGGCTCCCCAAGCGGGGGCTCACCACCAGACGGGTCCCTGGGGGGGGCAGGGCCGCCTTGAGCCGGCCCAGTTCATCCAGGCGCCGGGTCCATTCAAGCAGCAGGGTCTGGGTCCCCGCCCTGATGGCTGCCGCGGGCGGTACCTGCGGCTCCCCGGACTCGAACTGGAAGGACCCCTCGGTCCAGCCGAGGAGCCGGTAGAAGGCTCGCTCCCCCGCGTGCGGGCCTACCAGCGCGCCGACGATGCGCCCGCCGCGAAAGTGGACCGCTCCCCGCCTTTCCTTCAGAGAGATCTCCAGCGTCCCGCTCTTCTGCTCCAGCTCCAGGAACTGCACGATGCTGGGCAGGCTCAGGTCCGCTAATCGGCCGCTGATCCCCTTACTCGGGGCCGCAGCCTGCAGGGCCTTCTTGACCCGCGCCACCACCTCGGGCGGGTGGAAGGGCTTCGTGATATAATCGTCCGCTCCCCTTTCCAACTCCCTGACCAACCGCTCCGCCCGGGTCTCCCCCGTGAGAAAGATAATGGGGATCCCGCGAGTCTCTGGCTTCCGCTTCAGGGCCTTGGCTACCTCGATCCCGTCCCGGCCCGGCATCACCAGGTCCAGGAGGATCAGGTCCGGGGTCTGCTCCTGCGCCTGCTGGAGTGCGCTCCCCCCGTCTCGGGCGTGCAGGATCTCGGCATCGAGCGCGCTCAGGTACTGCGTGAGGAGCTCGGCGAAGTGCCGCTCGTCGTCCACAATGAGAATCTTGGCTCGCGCCATCTGCCTCTCCTGCCGCCCCCGGAGCCGCTCTCGAATATCACGCCCCCGCAGGCCTGTCAACGCCGCTCTCCCCTTGACAGGCCCGCCCCTGTCCGGTACAAAGGGGCACACCACATCAGGGCTGGGTGCCGGGAAAATGGTGCGTCGGGTGACCGGCAAAGCCATTGCTGCCCCGCAACTGTGAGCGGCGTTGAAATCTGCAGCGCAGCCACTGGCCCTCCCCCGTGCCACGGCGGGAAGGCCGGGAAGGCGCAGAGAGTAAGCGGAGCCGCGAGCCAGGAGACCGACCCAGCCCCTCGGGTGGGCGTGGCCTTCCGAGGGGAGAGGCCGCCACCGCGTGCGCCATAGCCGACGCGCCGTCCCCGGCGCGTCGGCTATTTTGGGCCGGGGGCGCCCTGACCTCTTGCCAGGTCAGGGCGCTTTGCTTTTGGGGAGGGGGGCGTGAGCCGGGTGCTCGTGGCCGGGACGGGGACCGGGACGGGGAAGACGACGGTCTGCCTCGCCCTGGCGGCCGCTCTGAGGCGCCGGGGCCACCCCGTTACCCCCTTCAAGGTGGGGCCCGACTTCATTGATGCGGCGCACCTCGCGGCGGTGGC
>JAKEHP010000182.1 GCA_022614955.1 Candidatus Methylomirabilota bacterium | reverse complement strand
TTAGCCAAGGCCGGCTACTTCCCCCGGGAGGAGCTCCTCACCCTCCGGAAACTCAACTCGCGCCTCCAGGGCCACCCGGACCGGGATCGCTTCCCCTACGTGGAGGCCGCCACCGGCTCGCTGGGGCAGGGGCTCTCGCTCGCCCTGGGGATGGCGCTGGCCCTCCGGCTGGACAAGCGGCCGAGCCGGGTCTACTGCATGATCAGCGACGGGGAATCGGAGTCGGGGCAGGTCTGGGAGGCCGCGCTGGCCGCCCCGAAGTTCAAGACCGACAACCTGACCGTGATCCTGGACTACAACAAGGTCCAGCTCTCGGGGCACGTCAAGAACATCATGGACCTGGACCCCCTCCCGGAGAAGTGGCGGGCTTTCCGCTGGCACGTCCTGGAGATTGACGGCCACGACCTCGCCGCGATCGGGGACGCGCTGACTGCGGCCGAGGCCACCGCCGGCCGGCCCACCATGATCGTCGCCCACACCGTGAAGGGGAAGGGCGTCTCCTTCATGGAGGACAGGTGGGAGTGGCACGGGAAGGCCCCCAGCCGGGAGGAGGCGGAGCGGGCCATCCAGGAGCTGCTCGCAACCCCGGTCTGAGCACGGAGGAGGCATGGCCAAGGCATCCCGCCTCGCTTTCGGCGAGGCGCTGGCGCGGCTGGGCGGGGAGCACCCCGAGGTAGTGGTCCTGGACGCGGACCTGAGCAAGTCCACCATGACCGACCTCTTCGCCAAGAAGTACCCGGAGCGCTTCTTCGAGATGGGTATCGCCGAGGGGAACATGGTGGGGGTCGCGGCCGGGATGGCGTTGGCGGGGAAGGTCCCCTTCTGTTGCTCCTTCGCCTGCTTCGTCGCAGGGCGCTTCGAGCAGATCCGGATGTCTGTCGGCTACAACCGGGCCAACGTCCGGATCGTGGGTACGCACGCCGGCATCGGCATCGGGGAGGACGGCTACAGCCAGATGGCCACCGAGGACATCGCCTGCATGCGGAGCATCCCGAACATGACGGTCCTCCAGCCGGCCGACGCCGTCGAGACGGAGCGGGCGGTGGAGTACCTGATCCGCCACCGGGGCCCAGTCTTCCTCCGCCTCACCCGCCAGAAGCTCGAGGACATCAATCCCTCCGACTACCGGTTCGAGTTCGGCCGCGGGGTGATCCTCAAGGAGGGCGGGGATGTCACCCTGGTGGCCACAGGCGGGGTCGTGTGGGAGGCGCTGAAAGCGGCGGAGGCGCTTGCCGCCCGGGGCGTGACGGCCCGGGTTGTCAACGTCCACACCATCAAGCCGCTGGACGAGGACGTGATCCTGGACTCCGCCCGTCGGACCCGGGGGATCGTCACGGTGGAGGACCACGGCATCCACGGGGGTCTGGGGAGCGCCGTGGCCGAGGTGGCGGCCCAGGCGGGCGTGGGCCCGGTCCGGCGGATCGGAGTCCGGGATTTCGCGGAGTCGGGCGACCCCGCCGGGCTGTACCGCAAGTACGGCCTCTCGGGCGAGCACGTCGTGGCCGAGGCCGAGAAGCTCCTCCGGTAGCCGTCCTCCACCAGATAGGCCCCGCCAAGTCCATGGCGCAACCTTCCGAGTTCCGGTTCTGTCCCCGCTGCGGGGCTGCGCTTCTCCTCCGGCGCCTGAAGCCCGGGGAGCCGGAGCGCCTCGCCTGCTCGGGGTGCGGATGTATTTTCTTCCAAGATCCCAAGCTGGCCGCCTGCACCATCTGTCCCCTCGACGGGGGGATCGTCCTGGTCCGCCGGGCGATCGAACCGGGCTACGGGAAGTGGGTCTTCCCGGGCGGCTATGTGGACCGGGGGGAAGCGGTGGCGGCCGCCGCCATTCGGGAAACGCTGGAGGAGACGAGCCTGGAGGTGGCGATCCGGGAGCTGGTGAACGTCTACTCCTACCCCGGGAACGCGGTGGTGGTGGTGGTCTACGTCGCCCAGGTTCTGGGGGGGCAGCTCCGGGCGGGGGACGAGACCCTGGAGGCGCGGGTCTTCCCGCCGGCCGCCCTCCCCTGGCCGGAGCTGGCCTTCCCGAGCACCGAGGAGGCCCTCCGGGATTACCTGCGCCGATGACCCCCTTCGCCGGTGAGGTGGCCCTCATCACCGGAGGCTCCCGGGGCATCGGCCGGGCAACCGCACACCTGTTGGCCGCCCGCGGGGCGGACCTGACCGAGCTGGCTCCCCGGGGAATGAATGCGGTGAACCCGGGGCTGGTCGAGACCGACTCGGCCAGATTCTATGGGGGGGACGGCGGCCTCACCCTGACCGCGCCCTCCCCGGCTGAGTGAGGGGGCAGGTGGGTCTCGATCCCATCACCAGGGGCGGGAAGGTCCTCGTTGTTGAGGACAACTACTTCTTCGTCGAGCTGCTGAAGGCCGCCGTCGCACGTCTGGGCTGCGAGGTCTTTGTCGCCCGCAGCGGCATCGAGGCCCTCGACCTGGCCTGGAAGCACCAGCCTGACCTGATCCTCCTGGACGTTATCCTCCCCGAGGAGGATGGGTTTGCGGTAGCCCAGATCCTTCGGGCGAACGAGCGTACGAAGGGGGTCCCGATCATCTTCGTCACGGCGCGGGTGGAACTGGAAGACCGGAAGCGGGGCACGAGCCTGGGGGCGGTGGACTACATCACCAAGCCGTACCGCCCGTCCGATGTCCTGAGGCGGGTCCGGCGCGCGCTCCTGCGGGGGCAGCTCCCCTCCCTGGCCAGCCGCCTGGCGCTCACCGCGAAGGCCCGGGAGGTTATGGTTGGCCTGCGGCTCGCCCCCGAGCTCCGCGAGAAGCTCCGGCTCTTCGACGGGCACCGTACCCTGGAATCCATCCTGGCGGCCCGCGAGGACGACCTGGAGTTGCTGGAGTTTGCGGTCCGGTTGCTCCGGACGGGGATGGCGGCGGTGGCGGGGGAGGGACCGGGCAGGCTCAGTTCAGAAGGGCCTGGCGCATCCTGAGCGCCCTGAGCTGCTCTCTCACCTGGCCCGCGTCGTCCGGCGCCGGGCTCTGCTTCAGGTAGCGGGTCAGCTCCAGGATTGCCTCCTCAGTCCGCTGCATCTGGGCGAGGACGAGCCCCCGATCCAGAATCTCTCGCCCGGCGT
>JAKEHP010000181.1 GCA_022614955.1 Candidatus Methylomirabilota bacterium | reverse complement strand
GTCCGCACCAGGTCCATGTAGTAGTGCATCTGCTGGTTGAGAGGCAGCCGCTCCCCCGCCTGAAGGACCCGGGCCTTGAGTTCGGACGGGAGCTGGTTCAACATCACCACCCCCGAGGCGAGCCGTTCTTGGGCCGCCTGGGCCGCCTGGGCTCGAGGGGGAGACATCCCGGTTGTGCCGATCGGGTTGAGTGAGATCGTCTTCGGGGCGGCGGGGGCCGCGGCGGGGGCCATCACCGGGGCTGCCGGGGCGGGGGGAGGAACGGCCCCGCCCGGCCCAGGAATGGGTACGTCCTTGCCCTCTGGAGCACCAATCCCCCGCAGCCCCAACGAGGCGGCCGTGGCGGCGGCGAGAGCCTCCTGGAAGTTCTTGATCTCCGCCCCCGACGTGGGGTCGTACCAGAACTCGACCGTGCGCTCGGACAGGGCCCCACCCTGGCGGGGGTCGGGATGCATCTCCGTGCGCTCCCCCTTCATCTTGTCGAGGATCGAGAGCGCGTCGTCGATCACGGGCCCCATGTCGAACGGCTTCTGGCCCTGGTCGGCGGTGAGCCGACGCAACGTCGCAAGGGACTCCGCCCACTGTCCGAGCTGGGAGGTCGAGACCCCCGCCTCGGCCGCGGTACGGATCTGCTCCTCCGAGAGACCGAACTGGGTGAGGATGGGGACGACCGCCTCGGCCTGGGCCAGCCTCTGGGCCTCCTCCCGCCCCCGCTCCCGCGCACCCTCGATCCACGCCGCGGCGGAGGGGATGTTGCCGGAGCGGATCAGGCTCTCCGTCATGGCGTAGTCGGTCGAGTCCTCGCCGTACAGCTCCCCCGCCTTGGTCAGAAGGGCGTCGGCCGCCTCACGTTCGGCGGCGGACTCCTTCTGCTCGGTCTCGAATTCGGCCACGGCCCGCTCTTCCCGCGCCTCCTCCATCTTCCGCTGCCACGTGTAGTAGTCCTGGAGGCGGGCCTCCCGGTCCCGGGTGTCCTGGTCGAGCCGGAGCTGCCGCTTGGTCTGGAAGAAGTTCTGGAGGGCCGAGGAGAGGCCCTCGAAGCCCGCCTGATAGTCGGGGCCGGCGGGGTTGAGCGCGGCCCCCAGCATCGAGGTGCCGGACTGGAGGAAGGCCAGGGCCCTTGCCTGGGCGAGTTCTCGGTCGTCGCCCCCGAAGAGGCGACCCATGAGGCCGGGACGGGCTAGGGCCCCCGGAGCGCCCGGTAGGGCCGTGGGGTCTGGAGGGGGGACCATGCCCGGGTCGACCGGGGGCACCATCACCCCCGGCGGGGGGCCGGAAGGAATGAACCCCGGGTCGAGCGGGGGCACCATCACTTCGAACCCC
>JAKEHP010000180.1 GCA_022614955.1 Candidatus Methylomirabilota bacterium | reverse complement strand
TCTCCACGATCTTCTCCTTCTCGTCGAACGCCTCCACCACGAAGACCAGGCGGCGCCCATCCACCTCGGTGAGGCGGGCCTGGACCCGGACGGTCATCCCGACGGGCGTGGCCGCCAGGTGCTTGATGTTGACCACCGTCCCCAGCGAGACCATGCCCGGCTCCAGGTGGGGGTGGACCGCCAGGCAGGCCGCCTCCTCCACCCACTCGCACACCACTACGGTCCCCAGAACCTCCACGCCGGGGTTGCCGTGGTAGGTTGCCGTGTGCTTCTCCTCGACCTTGCGGGTGAACTCCGCGCTGAGCCCTGGTGCGAGAGCCATCCTCCCCTCCTCCTGGGCCGCGCCGCGTGCGGCCGGCCCGGCGAAAACCCCCCGTTTCTTCCAGCACCCTCCGGCCCCCCCCATCGGACGTGCGCCCCCGATCCGGCCATCGCGACCCCCCGTCGACCGCTGTCGGATACCACGCCAGCCCCGACCGCCGCAACCCCTTTTTCCACGATCTTGACAGAGGGGACCCGCGGGCCTAGCGGATAATGGCCATGGCCAGGCCTACCGGCAAATCCCTTGACAAGCCCAGGGGGCGTCCGTAGAGTGTGGCCGCTCTCCTCGACTAAATCCCCAGTTGACGCCCGGAAAGGAGGGGTCCCGTGAGACCGAAGGTCCTCGTGACGCGGAAGATCTTCGACGAGTCGTTAGCGACCGTCGCGAAGCACTGCGACGTGGAGAACAACCAGCGGGATATCCCCTTCACCCCGAAGCAGCTCCTCCAGAAACTCCGGGGCAAGGCTGGCGTCATCTGCCTGCTCACCGACAGCATCTCCGACGAGGTGCTGGCCAAGAACCCGCAACTGAAGATCGTCTCCAACGTGGCCGTCGGCTACAACAACATTGACGTGAAGGCGGCCACCCGGCGGGGCGTGATGGTGACCAACACCCCGGGCGTCCTGGACGACACCACGGCGGACTTCACCTGGTGCCTGATCCTGGCCACGGCCCGGGGCGTCGTTGGGGCCGACCGGACCTTCCGCTCCGGGAAATGGAAGGGCTGGGGGCTGCTGCAGTTCCTGGGGCACGACGTGCACCGCAAGACCTTGGGCATCTGCGGGCTGGGCCGGATCGGGAAGGGGGTGGCGCGGCGGGCCCGGGGCTTCGACATGCGGGTCCTCTACACCGATGTCCAGCGGGTCCCGGAGGCCGTGGAGCGGGAACTGGGGGTGACCTTCGTGGACAAGGAGACCCTCCTGCAGGGCTCGGACATCGTGACCCTGCACGTCCCCCTCTTCGCCGAGACCACCCACTACATCGGGGCCCCCGAACTGAAGCTCATGAAGAAGACCGCGATCTTGATCAATGCCTCTCGGGGGCCGGTGGTGGATGAGAAGGCGCTGGTGAAGGCGCTCAAGGAGGGCTGGATCGCGGGCGCCGGCCTGGACGTCTACGAGAAGGAGCCCAAGCCGGCCCCGGGCCTCACGAAGCTCCCCAACACGGTCCTTGCCCCCCACGTGGCCAGCGCCTCGATCGAGACGCGCCGGAAGATGTCCAACATGGCGGCCGCCAACTGCGTGGCCGGCCTCACGGGCCAGCGCCCGCCGAATCTGGTGAACCCCGAGGTCCTAGCACAGCGCTAGAGGCTGGAGAGAACCATGGCACAGCGGATCGGCTTCATCGGCCTCGGCATCATGGGCAAGCCGATGGCGAAGAACCTCCTGAAGGCCGGCTATGCCCTCACGGTCCACAGCAGGAGCCGCGGCCCAGTCGAGGAAGTCGTGAAGGCCGGTGCGAAGGCCGCCGCCTCCCCCCGCGAGGTCGCCGCCGCGGGCGAGGTGATCATCACCATGCTCCCCAACTCGCCCGACGTGGAGAAGGTAGTCCTGGGGGAGGCGGGGGTCCTGGCCGGGGCCAAGCCCGGCACCATCCTCGCCGACATGAGCACGATTTCCCCCATCGTCTCCCAGCGCCTGGCGCAGGAGGCGGCCAAGCGGGGGGTGGCCATGCTCGATGCCCCGGTGAGCGGGGGGGAGAAGGGGGCCATCGAGGGGACCCTCTCCATCATGGTGGGGGGCGAGAAGGCGACCCTGGAGAAGGTGACGCCCATCTTCAAGGCGATGGGACGGACCATCACCCACCTCGGGTCGGTCGGGGCCGGGGGCTTCGTCAAGTGCGCGAATCAAATTATTGTTGCGCTGAACCTGACAGCTATCGGGGAGGCGCTCGTGCTCGGGGCGAAGGCCGGCGTGGACCCGGAACTCATGATCCAGGCGCTGATGGGCGGGATGGCCGCCAGCCGCTGCCTGGAGATGAAGGGCCCCAACATCCTGAAGGGGAACTTCCAGCCCGGCTTCAAGATTGACCTGCACTACAAGGACCTGGGCCTCATCATGGAGACGGGGCGCGCCCTCGGCGTGCCGCTCCCCGTGACCGCCCTGGTCCAGGAGATGTTCAACGCCCTCCGGGTCAAGGGCCGGGGCAGCCTCGACCACTCGGCCGTCATCACGCTGCTGGAGGACCTGGCCGGCGTCCAGGTCCGGAAGCCTTAGGAGGCAGCGGTGGAGGCGCTACGTCAGTGGGGAAACACAGAGACCGCGTTCGAGGCAGCAGCCGCTCACTCCCCTGCCTTCCCCTGCTTCTCGGTCCGCTGCCGCTTCATTGCCGCACTCTTGAGGGCCAGTTGAACCGCGCTGAGCAACTTGTCCGCCTGAAGGGGTTTGGTCATACACATCTGGGCGCCGGCCGCAAAGGCGCGCTCGTTTAACTTGGCATCTTCCATCCCCGTGAGCATCAGCACAGGGACCCCGCGCAACCCCTCGTCCCCACGGAGCTGTTGGCAGATCTCAAAGCCGTTCAGGCCCGGCAATATGATATCGAGCATGATGAGGTCGGGGGGGTGGGCCCGGGCCACCTCGAGACCGGCCTCCCCGGTCCCGGCGATGGTCACCTGGTACCCGTTCCGCTCGAGCAGGCCCTTGACGAAACGCCGAAGGTTCACATCATCGTCGACGTAGAGCACGTGTTTTCCCATCACGGTTCTCCCTGAGCCGCTCGGGCTCGCCCCGCCTCCGCGGGCGCCTCTACGCGCGGCGCAAACAGGCTGAAGTCTCCCCCGCGCTGACCGGTGTTGGGCTGGGGTCGGGCCCCCTTGCTCACTGGCTTGACCACGGCCTCATCTGGGACCTCTCCCCCGAGACGGTCTGCTGCCTCCTTGCCCCACTGAACGTGCAATAAACGTGTCAGACACGGCCTCCATGTCCCCAGCCGGGGTGTAGGCTCTGAATTTTCTGACCTTTCTGCGGTTCGACGCAGGATGGCGAACCTGGAGAGGGCCATACCTGGCGGCTGAGATTCCGTCACCGGAAGACCCGGATGGGCGAGGCGACACGGGAGAGCCTCAGAGTCGAAGGCTGCCCCAGTCCAGGCGGGTGAGGCGCCAGCCCATGAGGAGGGCCCGGACGGCCCAGTCCAGGACCATGGTGAGCCAGACCAGCAGGATTCCATGCCCGGCCCAGACTCCCAGGCCGATGGCCAACGGGATCCGCACGACCCACCCGCCCACGATGGCGGCGAGGAGGACCGACCGCGTCTCCCCCGCGCCGCGCAGGCCGCCGGCGAGCGCCAGCGCGATGGCCAGCGGAACCTGGAGGAGCCCCATGATCCGCATGAGAGGCTCGCCCCAGGCCAGGACCTCCGCCTCCGGGGTGAAGAGGCGGACCCAGAGGGCCGGCGCCAGGAGGAAGGTGACCCCGAAGGCGGTCATGACCGCGAGGGCAACCAGGAGGGCCTGGCCGGCGGTCCGGCGGGCCCCCTCCGGGTCGCGGGCCCCGAGCCGCTGCCCGACGAGGGCGGTGGCCGCCTGGGCGAAGGCCACACCCGGGAGGAAAGAGAGGGCCTCGATATTCAGCCCCACCTGGTGGGCGGCGTAAACCGCCACGCCGAACCCGATCACCACTCGGGCAAAGGCGAGCTGCATCCCGTTGGTCACCAGCCGTTCGGCGATGGCCGGCCAGCCCACCCGGCCCATCCGCAGCACGGCCTCGCGATCGGCCCACGCCCCGGGGAGGAGCAGGCCCCGGCGCCGGGCCAACACCAGAAGCCAAGCGACCCCCACGGCCTCCGAAATCCCTGACCCCACCGCCGCCCCCACGACGCCCAGCGCAGGCGCCCCCAGGAACCCGAAGACGAGGGGAAGGGCCACGGCCACGTGCAGGAGGTTGACGACTGCGACCACCTTGAGAGGGGTGCGCGTGTCCCCCGCCCCCTGGAAGATGGTCGAGAGGAGATGCAGGAAGACCAGGAAGGCGAAGAGGATCCAGGAGACGAAGAGGTAGGCGACCGCCAGTTCCAGGACGCGGCCGGTGGCCCCGAGGAGGGCGGCGGCCCAGCGGGAGCCCCAGAGGCCGAGGAGGCTGAGAACGGCGGCGAGGCCGAGGCCGAGTGCGAGACCGGTCCGGACCGTCTGGGCCCGGCGGGCCGCATCCCCCGCGCCCGTGTGGTAGGCCACCATGACGGTGAGCCCAACCCCCAGGCCGAAGACGAGGGCCATCTGGAAGAAGATGAGGAGCTGCGCGAGCCCCACGGCCGCCAGCTCGGCCGCCCCGAGGCGCCCAACCATCAGGGCATCCACGATGCCCACGCCCCGCTGGAGCAGGTTGCTGCCGACGATGGGTAAGGCCAGGCGCAGGACGGCCTTCCGGATCGCTCGGGTGTCCGCCCGGACCTCACCGGGCGGCCGCAGGACGGCGGCCTCCGCTCCGACCCCGGCGCCCACGTGCCCGCCTCGTTCCTCCGGCACCCGCTCCCCTACCGCCGGGTCTGGCGGATGAACTGGCCGCGGTAAACCGTCCGCTCGTCCTCCACGCCGACGAAGGCGGCCGAGTTCATGGTCTTGGTCGCCCCGAAGCCCTGGGCCCGGAGCCCCTGCGCGATGGCGGAGGCCTAGTGGTCGGTGGCAAAGCCGGCGCAAACCGCCCCTGGGTATCACGGGGGGGAGGGGGTGTCAAGGCGCGCGGGAGGCTCAGCCGCAGTAGACGGGTGCGGGCGTGCTGAAGAAGTCGTGCAGCGCGTGGAAGAGGAGCGTGGAGACCGGGATGCGGGCCGGGTCGAGGAGCGGGAGGTAGCTCACCATGTCCACGTATGTCCCGGTGGGGACGCTGTCGTCGTTTCAGGACCTCCCGCGCATACGCCTCCACCACGCGCGGGTCGGCCACCCCGGAGTTGTCCCGCTCGAAGACACTCCGGATGAACTCCACGGTGATGGCCCGGCGGGGGCTGGCCAGGTACTCCGGGAGCCGCTCGCGACGCTTGGTCAGGGTGGGGCTCCCTCTTCCGGGTCCAGTGCTCGCGCCCCACGATCTCCATGCCCTCTCCCCCCCTAGGGCCGGTCCAGGCAGGCGGCCAGCGCGCGGTTGACCTCGTCCGGCTTCTCGAGCATCACCATGTGGCCGGCCCCCGGGATGACGGCCAGCAGCGCCCCCGGGATCCGATCGTGCAGGTACTGGGCGTACTTCACGGGGGTGAGGCGGTCCTCCGCGCCGCACACGACCACTGCAGGTATGCGGATCCGGTCCACCTCCTTCATCACGTCGAAGGCATCGCAGGCGCGGAAGTCCTTCTCCAGCACTGCCAGCGAACCCTTCAAGAGCTCCTTCTTCCCCTGGGCGGGGAGCTCCGCCCCGCTGGACGAGGCGTACGCCCACTCGGAGAGGAGGCCGGCCGCCTGCTCCGGCTCGCTTCGGAGGCCTTCCAGGATGCTCGGGTGGACCCGCAGGCGGGCCCCGGTCCCCACGAGCCCGACGCCGCCCAGGCGGGCCGGGACCTTCAGCGCGAAGGCGAGGGCGATGGCCCCGCCCATAGAGTGGCCCACCAGGAAGGCCTGCTCCATCCCGGCCGCGTCCATGAACGCCTCGACCCAATCCCGGTAGGCGGCGATACTCTCCGCGCCGTCCCCCTCCGAGGCACCGTGGCCTGGCAGATCCAGGGCGACCGCCCGGTAGGCCGGCGCGAAGTGGCGGACCTGCGGCATCCAGTTCCGGTGGGTCCCGCCGGAGCCGTGCAGGAAGAGCAGTGCCGGGGCCCGCGGATCGCTTCCCGGCGGCGCCACGTAGTGCAGGCGAAGGCCGCGGACCGTGAGGGTGGCCATGCTCACTCCGCCTCGAACTTCAGCTCGCGGGTCATGAGGAGGGTCAGGGCCTCGCGAGGTGGGCGTCCCTCAAACAGGATCGCGTGGACCTGCGCGCAGATCGGCGTCTCCACGCCGAAGCGGGCCGCCACCGCTTTCACCGCGCGGGCCGTCTCCACCCCCTCGGCCACCGTGTTCCGTCCGGCCAGGATCTCCGGGAGAGCCCGCCCGCGCCCCAGCTCGAGGCCGACCGTCCGGTTGCGGGACAGGTCGCTGCTGCAGGTCAAAAAGAGATCTCCCATCCCGGCCAACCCGGCGAAGGTCTCGGGCCTGGCGCCGAGCGCCCGCCCCAGGCGGCTCAGCTCGGCCAGGCCCCGCGTGATGAGGGACGCCCGGGCGCTGGCCCCGAGAGCCAGCCCGTCGGCGAGGCCCGCGGCGATCGCTACCACGTTCTTGACGGCCCCGGCCAGCTCCACCCCGAGCAGATCCGTGGTCACGTACAGCCGGAATGTGGGGCCGCTCAGAGCCTGCTGGACGGCGGCGCCCACGGCGGCGTCGGCCGCGGCCACCACCGCCGCTGCCGGCAGGCCCCAGCTGACCTCGGCAGCGAAGGTAGGGCCCGAGAGGGCGGCCAGCCGCCCCGCGCAGGGCGCGGGTAGGGTAGCCGTCAGGACCTCCGTCATCCGGCTGCCCGTCGCCACCTCCAGGCCCTTCGCGGCGCTGACGATGAGAGGCGCGTCCCTGAGGGACGGGGCGACCTGGGCCGCGATGGTGCGCAGGTGCTGCGCCGGGACAGCGAAGAGGACCAGACCGGCCGCCGCCACCGCCTCCCCCAGGTCGGCCGTCACCTGTAGCGTCGGCGGGAGGGGGACAGCGGGCAGGTAGGTTGTGTTCTCCCGGTCTTCCCGGAGGGCCCTGGCCACTTCGGCGCGGCGGGCCCACAAAACCGTCGGGTGCCCGCGGGAAGAGAGCAGACAGGCCAGGGCCGTCCCCCAGGCGCCTGCCCCCAGGACTGCCGCGCGCCCCGCGATCATGGGTCGTGCTGGTCGGTGGACTCGGGCTGCCGCCTCCCCTGCGCCTCCCAGATGGCCTCCAGATCCAGCGTCGCGCTGAAGAGGGCAGGATCAGTCGTGTCCAGCCCGTGGTGCTCCAGGACGGCCAGGGCAAGGCCCTTCCCCAGAGCCGGGGTCTCGTCCGCCCGCAGGAACGCCAGGAGGAGCGGGACCACGTCGGGGGCAGGCGCCCGCTTGAGGGCGTGCAGGGCCAGCGCCAGGTCCTCCTCGTCCTCGGACGCGAGGCGGTCCACCAGCACGGGATAGGCCGGCGGGCCGGCGGCGAAGAGACGGGCCAGGCCCGCCTCGAGAGCGGGCGCGCCAACCTCGAGGCCCCGCAGGGCGTCCAGAAGCTCGTCCACCGCCTCCGGAGTGGCTTCTCCCCCACGGTGAACCCGTTCCGTCACGGGGCCTCCAGCAGGTGGGCACGGGCGAGGGCGACAACGCGCGCGTCATGCTCGCCCGGGTCGAGACGCCGGGCCGAGTCTATCGGCGCCCCCGCGCCGGTGTCAACGCGAAAGGCCGCTGCGGAGAGCCAGCGAGTGGGCCAGAGTGAAGCGGAGGTGAATCCCTGCTCCGCGAGGGCCGGTGAAGGGAGGAACAGGGCTGGAAGCAGGACGGCCAGAACGGAAAAGCAGCGGGGTCCAGCGAGGCGCTTCCGCGGGGCGCACCCCCTCCCGGCGTGGAGGCCGGGCGACATCGCGCCAACCGTATTCCAGGAAGCTGGCCCCGTCAACGGCGCAGGCCGGCCTTCCCCAAAAAAAAAGACCGCCCGGGCCTCCCGGCCCGGGCGCCCAGTGAAGCCAGCCTTAATCCTACCGCATGATCTGGACGGCTCCGCTGCCGGAGAAGCAACCGCCGCTCCCGGTGTTGCCAGTGACGGTGTAGTTTCCGGCGCGCTGCGCAGCAGTCAGCTCGGCCCCGTCAAAGACGCTCCGGTTGAACTTCACCATCAGGTCCGGGATCCCGTTGCCGTTGTGGTCCCCGAGACTGCTCGGGTGCGGCAGGGCCGAGGAGCTGTTGAACTTCACCGTGCTCAGGTTAATGTCGCCCGCTGAGCCGTCGGGCAGCTCGATGAAGACGGTGAAGTTCGGCTGCTGCCCGGTGCCCCGGCCCACGGTCCGGTAGTTCAGGACCCGGGGCGCCGCCCACACGGTGGCCAGCATCGTGCCTCCGCCGGTGGAACCGCCCGTGTGGGCCAGCTTAATTTCCGTGCTGGTCGCTCCGTTTTCCCGCCAGGTAGCCACTAATTGACCGGTCCCGTCCTGTCCCGAAGATGGCGCTGCCGGGTCCAATGAAGACCCGGAGCGGAGGATCTGGACAGGCGCAAGGGGAGTCCCCACGCGGTACCGGATCGAGAAGTCAGTCTCCCGCCATGCGAAGAAGCGCCCAGCACCACCAAGGCTGAGTGATAGGCTGGACAAGCTAATGGTGGACGAATAGATCGTCTCCGCCAGGCCAAAGTTGACCCCGTCTGTCATAGTACGGGCCTGGAGATTTCCCCCTTCGAACCAAGCTACCGTCACCTGGCTTCCCTGGACAGCAATCTTGGGAAAAGGCAGCGTGCCGGAAGTGGTCAGCGGCGTGGCCTGAGCGCTGCCGACCGTGGAAAGGCCGGGGCCCGGAGTAAACCCCTTGTACCAAACCCCAACACCCTCCCGCCAGATTACATGCACCTTGGAACCGTCCGACGCCACGGAAGGTTGGCGAGACGACGGCCGATCCGTGGTCACGTTGCCGAATGTGAACGCCCCGCCGTTCAGCGACTGGGCCATCAGCACTGAACTCTTCCCCGCAACGACATCCTGCCAGGCCACGAAGACCCCGCCGTTGTTATCTGCCGCGACGGCTGGGAAGATCGGTGCGAACCGATTGAAATCGAGGGACAGTGGAGGCGAAGGCTGGAATGTTCCGCCTCCGTCAGTCGAGCGCACAAACCGGATGGACTGGACTGCAGTTGAGAAAATTCCCCGCGGCACTTCGCGCCACACAATGAATACCCCGCCCCCATCATTGGCTGAAATAGAAGGGAAATCAGCAAACGCCTGCGCGGGATCGATATTGGACACTTTCCGCGCGGGGTTGGAGAACTTCGGGCCTCCCGGGCCACCGCAGGAGCCCCCCGTCTGCACAGAGCGGTTGAACCAGATATCATCCCCCTCTCTCCATGCAACGTAAACCTGTCCAGAGCTGGTGACCGCCACCGCAGGAGTGTCGGCGACCCCTCCACTCGAAAGCGTCATCGGGTCGGAGAAAGTTGCCGCTGCCGCAGGCGCAGCGGCCAGGAGGAGGACGACGAGCAGGCCGGCTACTCGCCGAGCTATCCTCCAAATCTGCCGTTCGCTCCACATGGGTTGGCCACTCCTCTCCACAGGAGGCCTGCTCGGCCTCCGTCACCCGCAAACAACAGAGGTTGGCGCAGTACACCCAATCCGGCCCGGATTGGAGCAAGGGAGGTGCCACGGGCTGCTAGCTTTCCGGAGCGTCCATTATAACTATTTGAATTACTTTAACTCTTTGCCTCTAGGGAAGTGGCCTAAGGGAGGGTCCTTCGTATCTTCGCCTGGAGCATTGCCGCTGGGACTTTCCGCCACACTGACGGTAAATTCCAGGAGGGGCCGTCGCAGAATTTCGCCGAGACAGCGGCAGGATCGGCGGGCGGGGGCGCGGCGGGCGAGGGATGCGCAGGAGAACGCGGCTGCTCCGCCTCAGGCGAAGCACCCCTCCTCCTGCATCATCCGGAGGGCCTTCTCGAAGGCCGCGATGGTCTGCTCCAGCTCTTGCTCGGTGTGGACCGCCGAGAGCCAGCCGTGGGGAAGGGGGAGGTCAACGCCGTGCAGGAGAACGGCGCACCGGAGGGCGTGGTACAGGGGGATGTTGGGATAGGTCTGGAGCGCGGTGTGATCGCGCCGGCCGGTCTTCCCGTTCACGTCCACGCCCAGACGGCCGGGCTCCAGGAAGATGTTGTAGCAGGAGGACTCTCCATAGACTCGGAGGTCCGCCCCGACCCGCTCCGCTGCCCCGTTCAGGCCGGCCCGGAGCGCCCCTCCCAGTTGGTTGGCGCGGCGCTGGGCTTGTCCGTCCGCGATCAGCTCCAGGGTGGCGATGCCGGCAACGGCGCAGACCGGGTTGGCGTTGAAGGTCCCGGCATGGGCCACCCGCTGGTGCCGATTCCAGGTGGAATCATCCCGGAAGGCCAGGAGATCCATCACGTCCCCCCGCCCCGCCACGGCCCCGCCGGGAAGCCCCCCCGCCAGGATTTTGGCGAGGGTGGTCAGGTCAGGCGTGACCCCGTAGTACTCCTGCGCCCCCCCGGGGGCGTACCGGAATCCCGTGATGACCTCGTCAAAGATGAGAAGCACCCCGCGCGCCGCGGTCAGCTCGCGGAGCCCCTTGAGAAAGGCCGGGTCGGTCGGGATGGTTCCACTGGCGCCCCCACCCGCCTCGAGCAGGACCGCGGCGACGTCTCGCCGGGCCTCCAGGACCCGGCGGACCGCCTCGAGGTCGTTTGGCGGACACAGGAGCATCTGCTCCAGGGCCTCGGCCGGCACCCCTCGGGAGACGGGGGCCTTGTAGGGCGGCTTGACGCCGACGGTGGCGTAGTCGTGCCACCCGTGGAAGTGCCCCTCGAACTTGACCACCTTCTCCTTCGCCGTGGCCGCCCGGGCCAGCCGCAGCGCGAGCTGGGTCGCCTCCGTCCCCGACTGGGTGAAGCGGACCCGCTCGGCCGAGGGAACTAGCTCTGTCACCAGTTCAGCCCAGCGGACCTCCAGGGGGTGACACCCACCCAAGTGCGTGCCCCGGTCCATCTGAGCCTTCACGGCGGTCACCACGGCAGGATGCAGGTGCCCCAGGAACAGGGCGCCATGCCCCACCCAGTAATCAATGAGGTCGTGCCCCTCCACGCTCCACTTCCTGGCTCCCCGTCCCCGCTCGATATACGGGGGGAAGGGGAGGGTGTGGCGGATGTCGTGGGTGATGCCGCCGGGGATGAGCTGCTGGGCCTTCTCGAAGAGCTTGGCGGAGGCGGCGAAGTGCTTCCGGTAGGCCTGCTCGATGGCGGAAGGGCCCGCCCCTGTCTGCCCCATCACGTGCCTCCCCCCGACTTCTCCGGTGGGGGGCCAACGAGGCGCCGCTCCCACCGGGCCCGCCAGAGGCGGCGCCGCAGCGCCCCCACCGTCACCCGGTACTTGAAGGCCTTGCGCCCGTCCACGAAGAGGACGGGGACCTCCTGGCCGAAGCGCCGCAGCAGCTCAGGGTCACCGGCGATGTCCACCGCCGTCATCTGCAGCGGCACCTCCGCCCCCACGGCCGCGACC
>JAKEHP010000179.1 GCA_022614955.1 Candidatus Methylomirabilota bacterium | reverse complement strand
GAGGCCCCAGGTGACGTCCGGGTGCTTCTGGAACAGGAGGGGCCCGGGCTGGACCCCCAGCATCATGAGAGCCCCCAGCATCAGGGCCGTGGTCGAGGAGCCCGGGATGCCCAGGCTGAGGAGCGGGACCATGTTCCCCACCACAGCGGCGTTGTTGGCGGACTCGGGGGAGGCCACCCCTCGGATGTCTCCTTTCCCGAACCGGTCCGGATCCTTCGCAAGCCGCTTCTCCAGGTTGTAGGCCATGAAGGAGGCGATCGTTGCCCCCGCCGCCGGCAGGACTCCGATGTAGAAGCCGATCCCGGTCCCCCGCAGGATCGCTCCCAGGCTCTCCTTGAACTCCCGCCACGACAGCCAGACCCGCCCGACCGAGAGGGCCCGCCGGCGCGCGCCGGCGTGGATCTCCTCGATGGCCAGGAGGACCTCCGAGATGGCGAAGAGGCCAATCGCCGCCACGACGAAGGAGACCCCGTCCAGGAGCTGGGGGATGTTGAAGGTGTAGCGGGCGGTTCCCGTAGACAGGTCAACTCCCACTGTGGCCAGCATGAGCCCGAAGACCGTGGCGATGAGGGCCTTCGTGAGGGACTCGCCCGCCAGGCTGGTGACGCTGGAGAGGCCCAGGACCATCAGGGAGAAGTACTCGGCGGGGCCGAACTTCAGGGCCAGGCGGGCCAGGGGGAGGGAGAAGAGCATCATGAAGACGACACTGATCGTTCCGGCGATGAAGGAGCCGATCGCGGCGATGGCGAGCGCCGGCCCGCCCCGCCCCTGCAGCGCCATCTGGTAGCCGTCCAGGGTGGTGACCACGGAAGAGGCCTCGCCGGGGACGTTGACCAGGATAGAGGTGGTGGAGCCTCCGTACATCGTCCCGTAGTACAGCCCGGTCAGGAGGATCATGGCGGAGGCGGGCGGCATCCCGTAGAGGATGGGGATCAGGATGGCGATGCCGCTGACGGGGCCGATGCCCGGCAGGACCCCAATGAGGGTCCCCACCAGCGCCCCGAGGAGGGCGTAGCCGACGTTCACCGGCGCCAGGGCGACGGAGAACCCGTAGGCCATGTGGCCCAGGATCTCCTCCATCCTCAGTGCCCCCCGAAGACGGTTCCGATCGGCAGGCGGAGGTTGAGCGCGCGGGCGAAGAGGAGGTAGAGGCCCGCGGTGAAGGCCAGGCTGTGGAGGAGGCCCCGGGGCCAGGGTTTCTCGCCGAGAACGGTCAGTGCCCCCAGGAAGAAAGTGAAGGTGGAGAGGCTATACCCCAGCCACTCCATCGTCAGGGCGTTGCCGAGGAGGAGGGCGATGACGAGGCCCGACCGGCCGAAGCGGGCGAGGCCCTTGCCGCCGGGGGGCGCCGGCTCCCCCGGAGAGGCGGGCGGGAAGAGGAGCAGGACGACCGCCAGGAGGACGAGGGAGCCGCCGAGGAGGGTGGGGAAGGCGGAGGGACCGAGCGGGTCGGCCATCGCCGGGGACACGAGCCGCCGGGCCCCGACGAGGTAGGCGACGGCCCCGGCCAGGATGGCCAGGGCCGCCGCCCGGTCATGCCCGATCACTTCAAGAAACCCAGCTCCTTCAGGAGGGTCTCGCCCGCCTCAAGGTCCTGGGTCAGGAACCGGGCGTAGTCGGCCCCGCCCACGGAGTAATCGAACCACTTGTTGGCCTGCAGGGTCTTCTTCCAGCCCTCGGTTTTCACCATCTTCCCAAGGGTGGTGACCCAGAAGTCGGTGGCCTCCTTCGAGATCCCCGGGGCCGCGTAGAACCCTCGCCACAGGATGTAGGTTGCGTTCACCCCCTGCTCGATGGCGGTGGGGATGTCCTTCAGGCTCCCGCCCAGGCGCTTCTCCGAGAGGAGCGCGAGGACCCGGACTTCACCCGCCTCCACTTGGCCCACGATCTCCGACACGTCGGGGGAGGCTGCCGCCGTGTGCCCGCCCAGGAGCGAGGCCAGCGCCTCCCCACCCCCCTGGTGCGGCACGTACTTCACCTTGGTGGGGTCCATCCCGGCCGCCTTGATGACTTTGGCGAACTTCACGTGGTCCTGCCCGCCGGGAGCCGAACCGCCGGCTACGGAGACGTCGGCCGGGTTCTTCCGGTACGCCTCCAGGAGATCTTTCAGGCTCTTGAAGGGGGAGTCCTTCCGGACGACGATCGCGCCGTAATCGGTGGCGACGGCCGCGACGGGGGTGACGTCCTTGTACGTATAGGGGACGCGCTTGAGGGCCAGAGTGAAGGTCAGGGACGGCGAGGCCGCGATCAAGAGGTGGCCGTCACCCTTTCGCTTCGTGATCACGTGGGAGATGGCCACGGCCCCGCTGCCGCCGGGCATGTTCGTGACGGCGATGGGCTGGGTGACCAGTTTCTCGTCGGCCAGGACCTTGGCCGTGGAGCGGGAGGTCAGGTCCCAGCCGCCGCCGGGGTTGGCGGGCGCGATGATCTCGATGGCCTTCTCGGGGAAGGCCGCCGCTGCGGGACCGGCCGCCGCGATGGCCAGGATTACTGCCGTCAGGACGTAGAGACCTGTGCGGGACGTGGAATAGGTGCGCATCGTAGCCTCCTGTGGTGAGCCAGTGCTGGTGGGAAAGCGGATCGGGTAGTCGCGGATATTAGCACTGGCCTCTGACAGCGCGCAAGACCCTTCGCCGCGGGGAGACCTCTCAAGTCAGGAGCCGCAGGGCTCCGAGGTACGCCAGCACACCCGCCGCGACGGCCGCGAAGAGGTTGCGCGTCCGGCGGGCCAGCCAGAAGGTCAGCACGCCGCCCACGAGGCGGGGGGCCAGGCCCGGGAGGTCCACCGCCCCCCCCGTGAACAGGAGGCCCGGGATCGCCAGGGCTGCGAGGATGGCCAGCGGGACGTGCCGGAGCCAGCGCTCGATCGGCCCCGGAAGGGGCCTGTCCCGCAGCGTGACGGTGAAGCCCGCACGCGTCACGTAGGTGACGGCCGCCATCCCCAGGATGATGAGCGCGACCTCGATTCTCATTCTGTCTCCAGGGCGGCCCCCACCAGGCTTCCCCCCAGGCCCGCCGCGATGAGGTGGCTGTTGCCCGGCAGGATGAGGACCCCGGCGGTACTGATCACGGCCGCCGCTCCCAGGACGCCCCACGCCCCCCGGCCTTCGAGGAAGAAGGTCAGAAGCGTGATGAAGACGGCGGTCACCGCGAAGTCCAGGCCGTAGCGCTCCGGGGGACCGATGAGGGCGCCGAGGCCGGCCCCGAGGGCGGTCCCGACGTTCCACCCGACGTACATAGCCAGGAAGCTCCCGAGGATGTATGGAGAGGAGAGCGGCTGACGCTGCGCCCGGCCCATGACCAGGGCGTAGGTCTCGTCCGTGAGGCCGAAGGCGACCGCGGCCAGGAGGGGCCGCGAGACACCCCGCAGCACTCGCGTGAGGGAGACCCCCATCAGGAGGTGCCGGAGGTTGATGGCCGCGGTGGTGGCGATGATCGTCGCGGGAGCGGCCGCCGCGGAGAGGAGGGGGAGGGCCGCGAACTGCGCGGCCCCGGCGAAGACCAGGGCAGACATGAGGGAGGTCTCGGGGACGCTCAGGCCGGCCGTCCGGGCGACGACACCGAAGCCGATGGCGAGAGCGAAGGCGTTGAGGGCGAGGGGGAGGCTGTCGCGGGCCCCCTGAAGCCACTCTCCGCGCGCCTGGGGAGCCCTGCTCATGGGCCCCCTTCGGTCGGGAGGGCCTCGGCGAGGAGCTCGGCGAGGTGGCGGACGCGGATGGGCTTGCCCTGCTTGTGCAGGGCGCCCCGCAGATGGAGGAGGCAGCCGGGGGAGTCTAAGACCAGCAGGGATGCCCCGGTCCGCTCGACGGCAGCCAGCTTCCGCTCCAGGATGTGCCCGGCCACTTCGGCGTAATCGGTGGAGAAGTGCCCCCCGAACCCGCAACACTCCCCCACCTCGTCCAGCTCCACAAGCTGGTACGCCGGCAGCGCGTTCAGGAGGCGGCGCGGCGGGTCCTTCAACTTCAGCCGGCGGTAGGAGCTGCAGGAGTCGTGGTAGGTGACGGGGGTGGCGTCCCGGTGCGGGGCCGGCTTCTCCGCCCCGAGACCCAGGACCTCCACGCAAAACTCGGCGAACTCCTTGGTCCGTGCGGCCAGGCGCGCGGCCCGGGGGGCGCGGGCGGGGTCATCTGCCAACAGTTCGGGGAAGTATTTCCTGAGCGCGACCCCGCACGCCGGCGTGGCCGTGAGGATGTAGTCGGTGCCCTGCTCCTCCAGGGTCTCGAGCGTCGCCCTCGCGGCGGCGATGGCACCTGCCCGCGCTCCCTCGTAGTAGGCGGGCAGGCCGCAGCAGCCCTGCCCCTTCGGGTACAAGACCTCGACACCGTGATGGCGCAGGACCTTGACCACCGCCTCCCCGATCTCCGGGTAGAGATAGTCAATCAGGCAGGAGCCGAAGAAGGCGACCCGGTTCCGGCGGGTGCCTCGGGCTGGCGTGACCTCGGGGAGCCGGTCACGGAGCGGCGGGCGCGCCACGACGGGGAGAGACCGGATGCTGGT
Source organism: Candidatus Methylomirabilota bacterium (assembly GCA_022614955.1). GTDB lineage: Bacteria > Methylomirabilota > Methylomirabilia > Methylomirabilales > JACPAU01 > JACPAU01. The sequence continues at coordinate 2,232 of JAKEHP010000179.1, read as the reverse complement.
CAGGCGGCTGAGCGGGCCGGGCAGGTCCTGGATGAGGGCTCCCTCCCGGCCGGGCAGGAGCCGCTCCACCAGCCCGGCCACGCGCACGGCGCGGTCGAACGCCCGGGGCTTCGGGAGGACGCGGGTCAGGAAAAAGTGCCGCAGCCCCCGCGGTGCCTCGCGCTCCTCCAAGCGCTCCCGGATCCGGAGGATCATCCGGGGCAGGTCAATCTTGGCCGGGCAGGCGTCCACGCACGCCCCGCAGAGCAGGCAGGCCTCCTGGGGGACGGCGGCGTGCTCCAGGCCATGGTGGAACGGCGTGATATCCACACCGATGACGGCCGTGTAGATGTGGCCGAAGACGTGCCCGCCCACCACCCGGTACGTCGGGCAGACGTTGGCGCAGGAGGCGCACCGGATACAGTAGAGGGCCTCCCGGAAGTCGGGGTCGTCCCGCATGGCTCGGCGTCCGTTGTCCAGGAGGACGATGTGCATCTCGGGCTCGCTCACGCCGGCGTAGCCGGCGGGGCGGGGGAGCCGCGGGGCGCCCGCCTTTCCGGTGATGAAGGTGGTGTAGACGGTGATTCCCTGGCCCGTGGCCGCCTTGGACAGCAGGGTGAGGTGGTGCCCGGCCTCCTCGAGGGTGGGGACGAGCTTGTCGTAGCCCAGGAGGGCCACGTGCACCGGGGGGGCCGTGGTCACCAGGCGGCCGTTCCCCTCGTTGGTCACGATGATGATCGTCCCGGTCTCGGCCACGGCGATGTTGGCGCCGGAGATGCCCATCCCCGCCTCCAGGAACTTCTCCCGGAGTTCCGCCCGGAGCGTCGCGACCAGGGCCGGGATGTCGGGGAGGATCTCACGGCCCAGGGCCGTCGTGAAGATGCCCGCCACTTCTTCCTTGGAAAGGTGGATGGCCGGCATGACGCTGTGGGAGGGACGCTCCCTGGCCTGCTGGATGATCCACTCGGCGGCGTCCATCTCCAGCGGTGTGATCCCCCGCTGCTCGAGGTAGTGGTTCAGGTGGATCTCCTCCGACACCATGGACTTGGACTTCACCGCCAGCCGGACCCCCCGCCGGGCCGCCAGCTCGGCGATGTAGGCGTTGGCCTCCTCCGCGGTCCTGGCCTCGACGACGATGGCCCCCGCCTTCCGCGCGTTGGCGATGAACTCGGCTGCCAGCTCCGGGAGGCGGGCGACGGCGTCCTCCTTGGATTCCCGCAGGCGCATCCGGGCTCCCTCGTAGTCCAGGACCGCCAGCGCCTCCGCCCGGGACTTCCGATAGGCGGTCCCGAATCGGCCCAGGGCACCCCGGATCCCGGGCTTCGCGAGCGCCTCGGCGGCCCGGCGGCGGAACTCGGCCTGCCGGCTCACGGCACCTCCTCCCCGGCCACCAGGAGGATGTGGAGCTCCCGCGGCCCATGGACCCCGATGGTCAGGACCCGCTCGATGTCGGCCGTGCGACTCGGCCCGGTCACCCAGGACAGGTAGGAGGGCCGGCCCTCTCGCTGCAGCCGGAGGATCCGGTCCCGGGTGACGAGCAGGCCGTCCTCCAGGCTCTCCACGATGGCCGTATCCGGCAACAGGGCGGCGTGCACCGGTGGGAGCATGGTGGTCAGGCGCGCATCGGGGGGGTCAATATGAACGATAACGGAGCCGGTCTCGGCCACGCCGCAGACGGCCCAGGAAACCCCCCACTCCGCGTTGAGGATGGCTCCGGGCTCCCGCTCGGCGTCGGGGGCCGGCAGACTCGGCGCGGCCCGGGCCAGTCCCGCGGCCAACGCGGCGTCCGCGGCGACCAGGCGCCGGCCTCCCCGGCCCCTCGCTAATTCCGCCACCAAGTGCAGGGCGGTCTCCCGCGAGCCGGCCTCGTGGACAATCGCCCCCACCTTGCTGGCGGCCGCCGCGAAGCGGGCGCGCAGCGCCAGGGCGGCGTCGGCGGCACGCCGCCAGACCTCCTGCAGCCGGTCGGGCAGGGGGGAAGCGGGGGGCATGGGGACTCCGGGCTCACCACGCGGGCCGTGGGCCTCCAGGAAGGTCAGGAGGGCGTGCGTGAGCAGGTGGCGGTTGCGGCGGCTGCGTCGTCGGTGCGGTGCTTCTCCCAGAGGAAGAGGCTGATGCCCTGCTTGTGGACCAGGTGTTCTGTGGATCGGAGCATGGCGTGGCGTCGGCCCTCAAGGTGAAGAAGGGCTGGGGGAAAGTCAAGGGGAAAAACGGCCGGCCGCGCCGCCGCCGCCCCGCCCTGACCAGGTTGCT
>JAKEHP010000178.1 GCA_022614955.1 Candidatus Methylomirabilota bacterium | reverse complement strand
TACCATGATATCAAGCGCAGCCGGGGGCTCTATTACATCCTGACCCGGGAGGAGCTGGTGGAGCGCATGGTGACGGAGGAGGAGATCGACCGGGCGGTGGTGGAGCCGCCCCTGAGTACCCGGGCCAGGATCCGGAGTGACTTCATCAAGTACGCCATGGAGCGGAACAAGTCCTACGACGTCGGGTGGTCCTATTTGAAACTCAATGATCGCTATCAGCGCACCATCCTGTGCAAGGACCCGTTCCAGTCCAAGGACCCGCGGGTCGAGGAGATGATCGCCTCGTCGTAGGGGGCACTGGCCCCCTGTCGCCTCGCGCTTCGCGTCCGCCACCCCCATCTTCCGGCCGATCCCCAGACAGGGCTGCGTCGCGGGTTGCCCCGGGCGGGCGGCGGCGGCCCAGGGAGGATTCTTCCATGGCAGCCAGGACGCCGGCGGAGCCAGCCCGGATCGCGATCCGGGTCGAGGACGTGACGGCCTACCGGGGCGATGCCCTGGTGGTCAACCTCTTCGAGGGCGTCAGCGAGCCCGCGGGAGCCACGGGCGCCGTGGACAGGGCGCTGGGCGGCGCCATCGGCAGCCTCATCCGGCGGAAGGAGATGAGCGGGAAGGCGGGAGAGCTGACCGCCATCCACACCTTCGGCCGGCTGCCCGTGGCCCGGGTCCTGCTGGTGGGCCTGGGGAAGAAAGAGAAGTGCGACCTGGAGGCGGTCCGGGCCGTCACGGGGGAAGCACTACGGTTGCTCCGGCGGACCGGGGCAGCCCGCGTCGGGACCATTCTCCACGGCGCCGGGGCCGGGGGGCTGGAGGCGACGGCCGCGACGCAGGCCGTGACCGAGGGGGCCCTCCTGGGCTGCTACCGCTTCGAGCGGTACAAGAAGCTGGAGAAGGATCGGAAGGTTCTGGGGGAGCTTACCATTCTGACCCGCGAAGCGGCACAGCGGCGGTCGCTGGAGCAGGCCGTACGGCGGGGGCGGATCGTGGCCGAGGGAGTCCTGCTGGCCCGCGACCTGGTGAACGCCCCGCCCAACGACCTCACGCCGGCCGGCCTGGCGGCCGCCGCAGCCGCGGCGGCCCGGAGTTGGGGCTTCTCCTGCCGGATCCTGGAGCGGGGACAGATGCTGCGTCTGGGGATGGGGGCTCTTCTGGGCGTGGCCCAGGGGAGCGCCAACCCGCCCCGTCTCATCGTCCTGCGCCATCGGGGGGGGCGGCAGGCCAAGCCGGCCGTCGCCTTCGTGGGCAAGGGCGTCACCTTCGACACCGGGGGTATCTCCCTGAAGCCGGCCGACAACATGGAAAGCATGAAGGGGGACATGTCTGGGGCGGCCGCGGTCATCGGAGCCTTTGCGGCCCTGGCGCGCCTGAAGGCCCCGGTCCACGTCCTCGGGGTCATCCCGGCCGTGGAGAACATGCCCAGCGGGACCGCGACCCGGCCGGGGGACATCCTGCGGGCCATGAGCGGGAAGACCATCGAGGTCATCAACACCGACGCCGAGGGCCGCCTTATCCTGGCCGATGCTCTCACCTATGCGCGGCGGGACGGAGCCGCCCGCCTGGTGGACGTTGCCACGCTGACGGGGGCGTGCGTGGTGGCGCTGGGGACGATCCGGAGCGGTGCGTTTGCCAACGACGAGGCCTGGATGGCGGCCGTCCGCGAGGCGAGCGAGGCGGCAGGGGAGAAAGTCTGGCCGCTCCCCATGGACGAGGAATACGACGAGCTGATCAAGAGCGACGTGGCTGAGATCAAGAACACCGGGGGCCGGAAAGGCGGGGCCATCACCGCTGCCAAGTTCCTGGCGCACTTCGTCGAGAAGACGCCCTGGGTCCACCTGGACATCGCCGGCACCTACGAGACTGACAAGGAGAAGGGCTACCGGGTCAAGGGCGGGACCGGGGTGGCCGTCCGCACGCTGGTCGAGATCGGGCTCCGGCTCGCCCGCTAACGGCTCGGGCCTCCCGGCGCCGCCCTGTTCCCGGGCCGGCCGCTCCTCCGCCCGATGCCCGGAAAGGGCTGCGTCGCGGGCGGGCCCGAGCGGGCAGTGCCGGGCCAGAAAGCAATGCGCCGCAGGCGGGCAGCCTGCGGCGCGCTGGTTTCAAACGGAAAACTTACCTGACCTCGACGGCCACGCAGGTGAGGGTCTTGGTGATGCCGGTGATGGTCCGGATCTTGGACAGGACCACTTTCCCCAACGCGTCGATGTTCGCGGCCTCCACGTGGGCGATGATGTCGTAGGGGCCGGTCACGGCATGGGCCATCTTCACGCCCGGGATCTTCTGGATGGCCTTCAGTGCGCTCCTGGCCTTGTCGGATGCAACCTCGATGAGCACGTATGCAATCGTCCCCATCCCCCTCACCTCCTCTCACCCATCCCGCCCCTTGCCCCTGGCCGGTCCCGGCCCGCCGGGCGCCGACCGCTTCCTTTTCGTCCCTCCGCCAAGCCGGTCTTCCAGCGCCTGGATCTTGGCCGTCCGCTGGGCGTGGCGTCCCCCTTCGAAGCGACTCTCCAGCCACGCCTTGAGGATCTCGCGGGCCAAGCCCGGCCCGACCACCCGTCCCCCCATGGTGAGGACATTGGCGTCGTTATGGGCCCGGGCCATGCGGGCCGAGAACGGGTCGGCGCAGCAGGCGGCGCGGACCCCCGGGACCTTGTTGGCTGTGATGGCCATCCCGATCCCCGTCCCGCAAACCAGCATGCCCCAGGGCACCTTCCCCGAGGCGACCGCCGCCGCCACTCGGGCGGCGAAGTCGGGGTAGTCCACCGACTGGTGCGAGTCGGTCCCCAGGTCGAGGACCTCGTAGCCCTGGTCCTTCAGGTAGGCCTTCAGGTCTTCCTTGAGGGGAAAGCCGGCGTGGTCGGCCCCAACCGCTACTATCTTCTCCACCGGACCCTCCCGCGGTGGTACCTCTGTCGCAACGTTCGCCAGCGTACCGGAAACGCCCTCCTGAGGCAAGGGGAAATCCCGCCCCCTACGCCGCCGTCCAGCCCCCGTCCACGCTGAGGACGGTCCCGGTGATGTAGGCGGCGGCGTCCGAGACGAGGAAGAGGGCGGCTGCCGCCACGTCCTCGGGCATGCCGAAGCGCCCCAGAGGGATTCGCGCCAGCAGCGTCGTCCGCAAGGCCGCGTGCCCGAGGAGCCCCGCGGTCATGTCGGTCTCGATAAAGCCGGGGGCGAGGGCGTTCACGGTCACCCCGTGGCGCGCCCACTCCAGGGCGAGCGTGCGCGTCAGTGAACTCGTTCAGAATGATTGGTGACACTCTGCTAGAGTGTCGCCATGCACATCATCCAGGGAACGGTGCCCTACGCGAGACGCCTGGCGGCCGTAGGGC
>JAKEHP010000177.1 GCA_022614955.1 Candidatus Methylomirabilota bacterium | reverse complement strand
GCCCGGCAGGAGTTGCAGCGCCTCCGGCTCCTCCGGCTCCGCCTCGGGCTGGACCGACTGACCTTCGTGGCGCAGGAGCTGACCCTGACGGCTCGGCAGCTTGCCGCGGAAGCCGCAGAACAGACGCTCGCCCTGGCCGCGGAGTTCGACCCGGTCTCCCCCGAGGTCCACCTGGCGCGGGCGGGCCTGCTCCTGCGGCAGGGACGGCTCCTGGATCCCGGGTTGCTGCGAGCCATCGGCAGCGCCCTCCGGGGGTTCTACGCTGACCTGCCCGTCCGCTTCGCCCTGGCGGTGAACCTCCTGGCGGCCCTGCTGATCGCCCTGCCCCTCTCCCTGCTCCTCCTGGCCACCGTCGTGGCGGTCCGGGACTTCCCCCTCCTGCACCACGATGTGACGGAGGCGACCCGGTTCCGCCTCTCCGTGGAAGCCCAGAGGGCGCTGGCCCTCCTGCTCCTGCTTCTCCCCCTCCTCCTCGGGCTGGGGGCCCTCTGGTTCGCCTGCTTCGCCCTGGTTCTGCTGGCGGCCTACCTTCGGGGCAAGGAGCGGGTCGTCGCCTCTGTCGCCCTGATCCTGACCGCGCTTGTCCCGGACGGGGCGGCGGGGCTCGCCCTCCTGTACGACGCCACCACCTCCCCCAGGGTGGCGGCCCTCATGGAGGTGGAGCGGGGCGGCCGGGGCCGGGGCCTTCTGGAGACCCTGACCCGGTGGACGGCCCGGGAACCCGCCGAGGTTCTCCCCCTCCTGGCGCAGGGGCTCATCCACCGCCGGCGGGGGGAGTTGGCCGAGGCGCGCGCCGCCTACCAGCGGGCGCTGTCCCTCGCCCAAGACCTTCCGGAAACGCACGTGAACCTGGGGAACGTCGCCTTCATGCTGGGGGAGCGGGAGCGGGCCCGCCAGGCCTACGAGCGCGCGCTGACCCTTCGTCCGAATGACCCCATCGCCCTCTTCAACCTGAGCCAGTACCAGACGGAGCGCCTGCAACTGGAGCAGGCGAAGGCGAGCTACGAGGCGGCCCTGGCAGGGCGCCCGGCCCTGGCGGATTGGCTGGCCATCGCCACCCAGGGCGGGGGCGAGCGGGTCCTGGTGGACGCCCCCGTTCCCGTGGACCGGGTCTGGCGGCTGGCGGTCGCCGGATCGGCGGACACCGACGTGCTGGCAGCCGCCCTCTGGGGCGGACGCCTCCCCTACGTCCCGCTCGCGAGGGTCCCGTGGGTGCTGGGCGGCGCGGCGCTCCTTGTCTGGCTCGTGGCCTTCGTGCGCGGGACGCGCGGGGCCGCGCTCCCCTGCGAGAAGTGCGGGCGGCCCTTCTGCCGGAAGTGCCAGCGCTTCTTCAAAGAGGGGCGCCTGTGCGCTCGCTGTGCCGCCGCCTTCAAGCGGGAGGGGGTGGGGGAGACCGCCAAGACCCTGCGGGTCCGCGAGCATGAGGCCTACCGGGCGCGGGCGCGCCGGTGGACGT
>JAKEHP010000176.1 GCA_022614955.1 Candidatus Methylomirabilota bacterium | reverse complement strand
TCACCCGGCACTCGATGGCGTGGCCGCGCAGGGCGACCTCTCCCTGGCGCAAGCGGAGGCGCTCCCCGGCCGCGATGCGGACCTGGAGCTTCACCAGGTCGAGCCCCACCACCTCCTCCGTCACCGGATGTTCCACCTGGATCCGGGTGTTCATCTCCATGAAGTAGAACCGGCCGTCCTCGTCCAGGAGGAACTCGATGGTCCCCGCGTTGACGTACCCGACGGCCCGGGCCGATGCCACCGCCGCCCCCCCCATGGCTTCCCGCAGCGCCGGGCTCAGGGCCGGGGACGGGGACTCCTCGATGAGTTTCTGGTGGCGGCGCTGGATGGAGCAGTCCCGCTCCCCCAGGTGCAGGACCTGGCCGTGGGCGTCCGCCAGGATCTGGAACTCCACGTGGCGCGGATTCCGGACGTACCGCTCGATGTAGACGGCCGGGTTCCCGAAGGCCGCCCCCGCCTCCCCCTGCGCGGCCTGCAGGGCCTTGACCAGGTCTGCCTCGGCCTGCACGATGCGCATCCCCCGGCCCCCGCCGCCGGCCGCGGCCTTGATGATCACGGGGTAGCCGATCTCCGCGGCCACGGTCCGGGCCTCCTCGGGGCTGCCGACTGTCAGCGTGCTCCCCTGGACGACCGGGACCCCGGCCGCCGCCACGGTCTGGCGGGCCTGCGCCTTGTCCCCCATGAGGCGGATGCTCTCTGGCCCCGGCCCGATGAAGGCCACCTTGCAGGCCTGGCAGACCTCCGCGAAGCGGGAGTTCTCGGCCAGGAAACCGTAGCCAGGGTGGATGGCGTCGGCCTTGCTGATCTCGGCGGCGCTCATGATGCGGGGGATGTTCAGGTAGGACTGGGCCGACTCTGGGGGGCCGATGCAGATCGCCTCGTCGGCCAGGGCCACGTGCAGGGAGTCCCGGTCCCCCTCGGAGTAGACGGCCACCGAGCGGATCCCCATCTCGCGGCACGCCCGGATGACCCGGAGCGCGATCTCCCCCCGGTTGGCAATGAGGATCTTCTGGAACATGGCCTAGACCGGCTCCACCAGGAAAAGGGGCTGGCCGTACTCCACCGGCTGGGCGTTCTCCACCAGAACCGAGACGATGCGCCCCTTCACCTCCGCCTCGATCTCGTTCATCAGCTTCATGGCCTCAATGATGCAAAGGACCGAGCCCTTCTCCACCACCTGTCCCTCCTTCACGTAGGGCTCGGCGTCGGGGGCGGGAGCGCGGTAGAAGGTCCCCACCATCGGAGACTCAATGGTCACCAGGTTTTCGGCCCGGGCCGGGGGCGGAGCGGAGGCGCCGGCGGGGGCGACCTCACGCGCCGAGGGCGCCGGCGAGGGCGGGAGGGGGGCGGGAGGGGGCGTGGCGGCCGCCACCGGGAGGGCGTTCCCGCCGCGCCGGCGGATCCGGACCCGCTGGCCCTGCCGCTCGATTTCCAGCTCCTCGATGTCGGAGACCTCCACCAGCTTCAGGAGGGCCCTGAGCTCCTTCAGGTCCATGGGCCTGCCCTTCCCCGGGTCGCGCATCATGCCCGTTCGATGTAGCCGCCCGTCCGCGTGTCCACCCGAACTCTGGTCCCGACCTCGATGAAGAGGGGCACCTGCACCACGGTGCCGCTCTCCAGCGTGGCCGGCTTCGATCCCCCCGACGCCGTGTCTCCCTTGACGCCCGGATCCGTGGCCACCACCTCCAGCACCACGAAGGTCGGGAGGTCCATCCCGATCGCCTCCCCCTGGTGGAACAGGAGGCTGACCTCCAGCCCCTCCTTCAGGAAGCGGCTGGCCGCCCCCAGCGCGTCCTCCTTCAGGAAGAACTGCTCGTAGGTCTTCAAGTCCATGAAGTGGAACTCCGCCCCCTGCCGGTACAGGAACTGGACGTTCTTCTCGTCAATCCGGGCGAGGGGGAGCTTCTCGCCGGGCCGGAAGTTCCGGTCCACCAGGGCGCCGGTGCGGAGGTTCTTGACCTTGGTCCGAACGATGGCCCCCCCCTTCCCCGGCTTGTGGTGCTGGTACTCCGTGACCACGTAGGGGACCCCGTCCAGCTCGACCTTCATGCCGGGCCGCAGCTCGTTGGATGAAATCACGCGGGATGCTCCGTCCGGTGGGTCTCGGGCACCTCAGCGGGCCGCCTGCCGCTGGCGCGCCAGGGCCAATGCCGCGTCGAGACCGAGCAGATAGCTGTGGAGCCCGAACCCCGAGACCACTCCGGCCGCCACCTCCCCCGTCAGGGAGTGGCGGCGGAAGGGTTCCCGGGCGTGGATGTTGGACAGGTGGACCTCCACCGTCGGGATCCCTACGGCAGCGATGGCGTCGCGCAGGGCGACGCTTGTGTGGGTATAGGCCCCGGGATTGAAGACAACCGCATCGGCCCAGGGCCGCGCTTCCTGGAGCATATCAATGAGGGTCCCCTCATGGTTGGACTGCGCGAACCGCACCTCGGCCCCGGCCGCGGCCGCTGCCCGGCGCACCTCCGTCTCGATCTCGGCCAACGTGAGCCGGCCGTACACTTCGGGCTCCCGGGTGCCCAGGAGGTTAAGGTTGGGACCGTGGAGAACCAGGATCCGCATGGGGTGCCTTCGGAGGTCAGGTCGGGACGCGAGCGGCCAGTCAGAGGAATGCCCGGAGGGCCTGGGCCTCCTCGCGAACGGCGCGCCGGCCAGTCGCCGCGTTGCCAGCAGCCCGGGCGAGGAGGGCCAGGTTGCAGTCCTCCCCCAACGGGACGAAGTGGATGTTCCAGTGGACGGTCATGAGGCCGAGGTGCGTCCAGGCCCCGAGGCTGAGCCCTTGGGCCAGTGCCTCCGCTTCCCGGAGGAGGGGGATGCACTCCGCCCCGATGGGTTCGGGGGAGAGTCCACTATCCCCGGGCAGGACTTCCACGGGGAGGCCGTCTCGATCCATCACCATCAGGCCCTCCCCCGCCTGTACCCGCCCCAGCAGCTCCCCGAGCTCCTCCCTGAGGCTCACTCGGCCCCTCCTCCTTGGGCCCCCTTGCGCCGGCGAGCCGCCTCCCGCCACCGCTCGAGGAGGGCCACCCCGCGTCCCCTTTCGCCCCCAGGGAGTTCGGCTGCCGCCGACCCCGGGGCGGCGGCGATCTCGAGCTGCTCTAATTTTTGCCTCAGATCAGCCCGGGCCGGGTCCTGGCGCTGAAGCTCCCGGTAGATCTCTGCCGCTCGCTCCCCGAACCCCTGCCGGGCGTAGAGGTCTGCGAGCGTCTCGGTGGCCAGGCCCAGGGCTGCGGAAGAGACCACCGGCTCGTCAGGCGCTTCCTCCGACGGGATCCAGGGGTGTCCCGGCTCGGCGCCCGTCTGCGGCGCTGCCGCGGTGATCTCGGGAGGCGTCGGGACGGGTGACTCCAGCGCTGCCGGCGGGAGCGCCGGTTCACCCAGCTTCAGGCGACCCAGGGCCTCCTGAGCCTCCCGGTCCAACGGCGTGAGCTGCAGGACTGTCTCGTACCGTTCCCGGGCCTCGTCTCGTCTCCCCTGGGCAGCCGCCAGGTCCCCGAGCAGGCGGTACACCATTGCATTGCCGGGAGTCAGCTCCAGAACGACCGCCAACTCCGTCTCCGCCTCCTGGAGCTGCCCCTTCTCCATCAGGGCTCGACCGAGGACCATCCGGGCGCTGGTATAGCTGGCGTGATTCCGAAGCCCGGAGCGACACGTCCGGATCGCCTCGTCAAGCCGACCGGCCTTGCGATAGGTATCCGCGAGCTGGGCAAAGATGCGGGAGCGCGGCTCGTTCGCCAACCGGGCCTCGTACTTGGCGATCTCAGCCGCTAGTTCGCGCGGGTCGGGCATGCCGCTCACCCCGCGGGGGGGCTTCCGATGCTCGCAAGCGATTCCTGGAGGGCTTCTCGGTTGGAAACCCGCGTCACGGTAACAGAGCCGATATCCTTTGTCAAGACGAAATAGTTCATACCATACTTTAACTTTTTATCGTAGCCCATTGATTTCTCCAGATCTTCAATGCGAATGTCGAGACGGCCAGGGAGGCCGAAGCGGCGGAGAAGGAGAGCCAGACGCTCCCGGAGGGCACGATCGCACAGGCCGAGACGGACGGAAAGCTCCGCGGCGAACAGCATCCCCAGGGCCACCGCCTCCCCGTGGAGGTATCGGCCGTATCCGCTTGCCGCCTCGATGGCATGGCCGACCGTATGGCCGAAGTTCAGGATGGCCCGGGGCCCGGCATCTCGCTCGTCCATCTCCACGACGCGCGCCTTGATCCGGCAAGAGGCTGCCACCGCCTCGGCCAGGACTCGCTCCTCCGCAGCGAGGAGCGGCTCCACCTGCTCCTCGAGCCAGGCAAAGAGGGCCGCGTCGGCGATGACCCCGTACTTGACCACCTCGGCGAGCCCGGCCCGTAGCTGTCGGACCGGGAGGCTCCGGAGACAGGATACGTCCGCCAGGACCAGGCGGGGCTGATGGAACGCCCCCACCAGGTTCTTGCCGCGGGGCAGGTTGACCCCCACCTTTCCCCCGACGCTGCTGTCCACCTGGGCCAGGAGAGTGGTGGGCACCTGCACATGGGCGATCCCCCGCAGAAAGGTCGCCGCTACGAAGCCCGCCAGGTCCCCGACCACCCCACCCCCCAGGGCCACGACCGCGCCGTGACGGTCCAGGCCGGCGTCCAGGAAGGCCTCGTAGAGGCGCGTCGCTTCCTCCAGGCTCTTGGAGGCCTCGCCGGCCGGCACCTCGATGTGGGTCGGCTCAAATCCGGCCATCCGGAGACTCCGCTCCAGGCGGGCCGCATACAGCGGGCCGACGCCGTCGTCCGTCACGATGGCCACCCGCCCCGTCACGCCCAGAGCCCGGATCCGCTCCCCGGCTTCCTCGATGAGGCCGCTCCCGATGAGGACATCATAAGAGCGGTCGCCCAGAGCGACCCGGACAGTCTGCCGGGTGGGAGCCTCGCGGGACTGGAGCAGCCGGCGGAGGAGATCCACGACATCGTCGGGCGTTCGCTCGGAGGTATCCAGAAGGTGGTGGGCCTCGGCATAGGAGGGCAGGCGAGCCTTGAGGAGGGCGCGGAGGCGGCTCGGGGGATCCGCCCCCTGGAGGAGGGGGCGGTGGGCGCTGGCCGCGACCCGGCTCAGGAGGGTCTCGGCGTCGGCCAGGAGGCACACCACCGTCCCGCCCGCTTTCAGGCGGGCACGGTTCTCCGGATCAATGAAGGCCCCGCCCCCCGTGGCGATCACCCCGGGAGGTCCTGCGAGGAGCCGGGCGATGAGCTGCTGCTCGAGCGCCCGGAAGTGCGCCTCCCCCTCCCCCGCGAAGAGGTCAGCGATCGGCTTGCCCGCCTCGGCTTCCAGAAGGGAATCGGCGTCGGAGAAGGGGAGTCCAAGGCGGCGGGCCAGGCGCTCTCCCACCGCCGTTTTCCCGCTGCCCATCATGCCGGTCAGCACGATGTGCCGGCCGCTCACAGCTCCCGGACCTGCTTCAGGTATCCGTCGAAGTTGCGCCGCATCTCGGGGAGGCTGTCCCCCCCGCACTTCTCCCGCAGGGCCCGGGCCACCTCGAAGGCCACCACCGCCTCCCCCACCACCCCCGCGGCCGGCACGGCGCAGACATCGGAGCGCTCCACGCTGGCCTGGAACGGCTCCTTGGTCAGGAGGTCAACCGACGCCAACGGGGCGTACTGGGTCGAGAGCGGCTTCATGGCCGCCCTGACCAGGATCGGTTCACCGTTGGTCACCCCACCCTCCAGACCCCCCGCCCGGTTGGTTCTGCGGGTAAACCGTTCCCCGTCGTGGAAGATTTCGTCGTGGGCCTCCGCCCCAAACCGCCGGGCCACGTCGAATCCCTCCCCGATCTCGACCGCCTTGATGGCCTGGATGCTCATGAGGGCCTGGGCAAGGCGGCCGTCGAGGCGGAGGTCCCACTGGGCGAAGGAACCCAGGCCGGGCGGCACCCCATCCACCCGCACCTCGAAGAGGCCGCCCAGCGTGGTCCGCCGCTTCTTGGCCTCGTCAATCTTGGCCACCATGCGCTCCGTCGCGGCTGCATCCACGCACCGGACGGCGGAGGCTTCGGCCAGTCCCTTGAGCTCGGCGCCCGACACGGCCGGAACCTTCGCCCGGATCCCCCCGATCTCCAGGACATGGCTCATGATGCTCACGCCAAACTCCCGGAGGAGGCGCTTGCAGACCGCCCCGACCGCCACCCGGGCCACGGTCTCGCGGGCGCTGGCCCGCTCCAGGACGTTCCGGATGTCATGCTGCCCGTACTTCAGGGCCCCGGGGAGATCCGCGTGGCCGGGCCGAGGACGGGTTACAGGGGGCCGGGCATCCCGCCCCTTCGCCTCCGCCTCCACCCCCATCGTGTCTCGCCAGTTCTCGAAGTCCCGGTTGACGATGGTCAGGGCGATCGGGAAACCGAGCGTGAGGCCGTGGCGGACGCCCGCCGAGAGGATGACCCGGTCCTGCTCGATCTTCATCCGGCCCCCGCGGCCGTAGCCTTGCTGGCGGCGGGCTAACTCCTCGTCAATCTCCTTCGCCACCAGGGGGAGGCGGGCTGGGATCCCCTCCAGGATGGTGGTGAGGGCGGGGCCGTGGGATTCGCCGGCCGTCAGGTACCGGAGCATCGTCAGGGCTTCTTCCGGGGCTTCGGGACGAGGGGGGACCGGTCCACCAGGTACTTCACGAGGTTCCGGACAAACTGGGAGCCCGCCCCCCAGCCCCCCCGGATTTCGGCTCCCAGGTCGAAGGCAACGCCCACCACACTCCCCGGTCCGAAGCCGGCTTCAGCAATCAGGGGGGAGCTGAACTTGGATCCGGAGACCGTGCCTCCCCCCTGATACTGGGCCAGCTCAGAGGCCCCGGGGCGGGGGTTCAGGTCATTGAAGGTCCCGATGGTCGGGAGGCTGACGCCCGCGAAGATGGGGTGGCCGGGCTGAAGCAGCAGAACCGGCTTGAAGGGGTTGGCCCGCCAGTCAGCACCCCCACGGAGGCCGAACGGGAGGAAGGGCGCGATCGCCTCGTACCCGCCGCTGCCGAAGGCCCCGGGACCGCCGGTCAGGAGGAGAGACCCCCCCTTGCTGAGGAAGTCGGGAAGCCCCTCCCGGACCCCGCTGGGGACGGCCGCCAGGGGGACGTTGGCCAGGACCAGCAGGCTGTACTCGTCCAGGCCGAACTCCCCCAGCTCCGTCCGGAGGGCAGCCCCGGACTCCGCGACGACATCCTCGCTCAAGTAGGAAGTGTCGCCCAGGGCCAGAGCCAGCTTGGGGAGGTGCTCCGCGGCGGCAGCCGGGCCCGCCACCACCAGGATCATCATGAGGGCAAGGCCAAGTCGGCGCATCCTGTTCCGCCTCCTCTCGGGTGGGGCGATTGTACTCGATGGCCTGCGCCTGGCGGAAGCAAAAACGCACCCCGGAGGGTGCGTTCCTGTTCTCGGGCGGAGGGCGGCCTTAGCGGCGAGCCTGCCGAATCTCTTCCACCAGCGTCGGGGTGATGAAGATCAGCAGCTCCGTCCGCGCGGGCTCGATGTTCTCGCTCCGGTTCTTGAAGAGCCAACCCAGGACGGGGATGTTGCCGAGCCAGGGCACCTTCTGTTCGCGATTGGTCTCTGTGGTCTGGACCAGGCCGCCGATGACGGCCGTGCTGCCATCGGCCACCAGCAGGCGGGTCGTGGCCTTGCGCTGGTCCAGGGGGAAGGCGAACCCGCCCGAGAAGTCGATCCGTACTCCCGGCGTCGTGTTTTCCGCCTCGATCTTCATGGAGACGTGCTTGTCCGCGGTCACGTGGGGGGTCACCTTGAGGCGCAGGAACGCGTCCTGGAAGGCGACGACCGTCCGGCCGCTGCTGTCCACGGTGGTGAACGGCACCTGCCTCCCGACGCGGATCTCCGCCTCCTCGTTGTCCAGGGTGGTGATCCGCGGCGTGGAGAGGGTCCGAGATTTCCCCTGCGTCTCGAACAGGTTCAGGCGGGCCCCCAGGACGAACCGGCTGTCCGCCCGGCCGAGGGTGATACCGAGGCTGCCCGCCGTGTTGGTGGTTGGCAGGTTGACGACGCGCGGGATGACGGCTCCGCTCAGAAACCCTGCTCCCGTCCCTGTTGCGGTCGCGATCGTCCCGGCGGCGGCCCCGAAGATGTCCGAGATCCCGATCTGATCCGGCCTGTCCGGGCTGCCCGGGTTGTAGCGCGCGCCCCACTCGATCCCCAGCTCCCGCGAGTGGTCTGCGGTGATCTCCACGAGCCGCGCCTCGATCATGACCTGGGGGGTGGCGACGTCGAGGCGGGCCAGCAGCTCCCGCATCTTCTGGATGGTCTCCTCGGTGTCCTCGATGATGAGGGAGGCGGTCCGCTCGTCAACCGAGATGCTGCCCCGGCCCGTGGTCTTGATCTTGTCCAGGGCCTTCACGACCTCGGACGGCTTCGCGTGGTTGACGTTCAGGATCGCGGTCTTCAGCGGGCCGGCCTTCTTCACGTCCTGGATCGCCAGGGCAGCCTTGGCGCGGGAGGAGGCCTCCGCCTCCAGCTTCGCCCGGGACGCGACCCGGATGATGTTCTCTTCCCAGATGTAGTCGAAGTTGTTGATCCGGAGGATGGTCTCCAGGGCCTTTTCCCACTCCACGTCCACCAGGCGGACCGTGACCTTCCCCTTCACCTCGTCCCCGGCCACGATGTTCTGGCCGCTCACCTCAGCGATGATCCGGAGGAGGTTGTTGATGTCCGCATCCTTGAAGTCCATGGAGAGGCGGCCGCGGCGCGGAGCGGCCGGCCGCGGCGCTACCACCGGGGGCGCCGGCGGCGCAGGCGGGGCTACCGCAGAGGGCGTGGGGGCTGCGGGAGCCAGCTCCGAGACCGCCACGGGAGCTGCGGGGGCGGGCGGGACCGGCCGGGGCACCTCCGCCATCACGGGTGGGGCCGGCGCAGCAGGAACCGGCGGGGCCGCCACCGCCGGCTCGCTCAGCTCGAGCGTGATGCCAGTGGGTGACTGGACGGCCTCGTACCGGACCCGCTGTTTCAGGTCCGCCACCACCCGGACCACCTTCTCCGGCTGGGTGCGGAACTGGGCGGAGCGCACCCGCTCGACCGGCCCGGGCATCTGCGCCACCTCGAGGCTTCGGCTCACGCCGGCACCGATCGTGGCCCCGGCCACATCTACGACCAGTTTCGGGGGATCCTTGAGCGCGGTCAGGTTAAAGGAGACCCGGCCCTCCGTCTGGATCAGGATCTGGGATCTCCCGTCTGCCGGCTTGAAGGTCACCCCCGTGACCTTCCCCTCCCCCTCGGCCATGACGGGTGGGGCCGGGACGGGGGGCGCGGCGGGAGCCGGGGCCGCCACCACTGGGATCGGCGCCCCGGGGGCAGCCGCCTTGGCAATGGCATCCCCGATGAGGACATGGAACTGCCCGTTCTTCGCCTGCACCTGGTAGGGGAGGCTCACGGCCAGGTCCAGGACGAGGCGCATCGTCTTGACGGGCTTCACCTTGTATTGGGTGGAGCGGAGCCGCCTGATGGGCCCCTCCCTCGGCACCGTCACGGGCCGCTTGACGGCGTGGGTCGCCTCGGGGAGGTCAATGACCAGGCGGGGCGGTTCGGGCAGGGAGAAGGATTCGTAGCCGCCAAAGGGGCCGTCGGCCGTCAGAACCACCACCGCCCCGGTGGGCTCCACATCCCGGATCTCGATCCCGGTGACCGTGATGGGACCCGCCGGTCTGGCCGGCTCCGGGGGCGCCTTGGCCGCTTCCTCCGCCTCCCGCATGGCCTTTTCAGCGGCCGCTCGCTCTTCCTCTGTCGGGACCGGAACGGCCTCAGGTGCCGCCGGCTCCAGGGCGGGTGTTTCCGGCGTCGGGGCCGCGGCCACGGCAGCCGGCTCTTCCGGCGTCAGCTCGCTCACCGCCGCCGGCCCGGCGCAGGCGGCCAGCAGCACCAGGCCCAGAATCGCCAGGACCAGGCGCCCTACCGCCTCCCCTGAGCGCGTGGCACTCATTGCTTCTCCTCCTTCTTCATCTCCAGCGTGATGGTCCGGGTCTGCAGGCGGCCCGTGAAGTCCTTGTTCCGGACCTCGATCACCACGCCCTGAGGCGTGATCTGCCGGACCCGGCCCGTCTTGCCCAGAGGGTCATTCACGCGGAGGATGTGGCCGAGGCCGTCGGCCGTCTCCACCAGTGCAAAGTAGGCTTGCCGCTGCCACATGATCCCCGCCACCTTCAGGCTGCTGTAGTCCATCCCCTCCGCCCCCTCTTCCATCAACCGGGCATCCAGGATGTCCCGGAACGGGTCGCGCCGCCCCTCCGGTCGGTAGGTGAACCGGGGCTCGACCGCCGTGGCCGGCTGGGGGGCGGCCGGGGCCGGAGCCGCGGCCGGCCGAGGGGGCGGGGCCGCCGGAGCCGGGGCTTCCCGGGAGCAGGCAACCGCCAGCAGGAGGAGACCGGCCGCCAGCGCGGCGTGCGCCGCGGGAACCGCCCCTCGCGCGCGCCCGACCCCGTCTCGACGCTCCCTCGGCTCCACGGCTAGCCTCCTGTCCCCACGAAGGTGAAGGTGGTCGCGTTGAATTCCGCGATGATGGTCAGGGCGGTCGCCCGCCGCCGCCCGTCCTGCCCCGCGGCCGGCGCCAGCGACACGCTGAGCGTGCCGATGTTCATAATCCGCTCCATCTTGCCGATCCGATCGAAGAAGGCCCCGAGGGCGTGAAAGCTCCCCTCCACCCGCACCTGAATTGGCACCTCGGCGTAGAAGTCCTTCTTGACCGCGGCCTGGGGCCGGAAGAGGGTAAAGACGAGCCCCGACTCCTCCCCCAGGCTGTTCACCTGGGTGAGGAGGGTGGGAATCTCCTTCTCCTCCGGGAGCCGGGCGACCGACGCCTTGAGCCTCGCCTGCAGCTGCTTGATCTCCGCCTCAAGCTGGGGGAGGTTGGCGGCGATCCGCTTCTTCTGGAAGAGCTGCTGCTCCAGGCCCGCCAGCTGGGTCTGGAGCCGGTCCCGCTCCTCCCAGGCAGGCTTGAAGAGGAGCGACCACCACCCGAAGAGGAGGCCGGCCGCCAGCAGGCCGAGGAGCATGTACAGCTGGCGCTTCGGGATGTTGGCGAACAAGCCTTTGATATCCATGAGCCCCCTCAGGCCTTCAGCTTCAGGGTGAGCTCGAACCGCTTCACCGGGACCTTCTGGACCTCAGCCCGCTCCGTAAAGGAGAGCTCCACCTCGGTGAAGAGCCCCGCGTCCCGCTGGAGCCGGGTCATGTACTCGGCGATGGCGAAGTCGGTGAAGGCGTACCCCTGCAGGAGGATCCGCCCCCCCGTCTCCCGGAGGCTGGTGAGCCACACCTCGCTCGGGAGCTGGCGGCTGATCTGGTCCATCAGCCGGACCGGGCCGGTCTGGGACGCGATGAGGCGGTCAATGGTCGTGATCTTTTCCTGGAGGCGCTTCTTGTCTGCCTCGAACTGGGCGACCTTCTTGGCCACCTCCTCGTAGCGCCTGAGCTCCTGCTGGGTCTGCTCGATCTTGACCCGGAGCTCGTTCGACGCGCTCAGCATGCTCCACCAGGCATAGAGGAGCACCAGGACGACCACCACCGCTCCCAGCCCGGCAAGCTGCGTCCGGCGGTTGACGGCGGCCTTCTGGCGCGAAACGTGCGGGAGGAGGTTGATCTTGATCATTTGTCACCCACCTGCCGCAGGGCCAGCCCCACGGCCACTCCCAGCTGGGGACCAACGAACTCGAGGTACTCGGGGTCGAACTGCTTCGGGTCCGCCCTGATGGCCCGGAGCGGGTTGACCACTTCGACCGGGACCTCCAGGTGCTGGCCCAGGAAGTTCATCAGCCCGGGCAGCCGCGCCCCCCCCCCGCTGACGACCACCTTGTGGACGCTGTCGCTCTGGGACGAGGAGCGGAAGAAGTCAATGGAGCGGCGGATCTCCCCGGCCAGTTCCGTGTTGACCATATCAATGGCCGGCTGGGCTTCGGCCAGGGTTCGGCCCTCCACCGCGGTCCCCATCTTGAGCTTCTCGGCCTGCTCGAAAGACAGGCCGAGCATCTTCTGGATAGACTCGGTGTACCGGTTTCCGCCGATGGCCGAGTCCCGGGTGAACTCGGTGACCCCGTGCTTCAGGATGTTGATGTTCATCACCGTTGCGCCCAGGTTGATGAGGGCGAGGATCTGGTCCCGCGGGACCTCCCCGGAGATCCCGTAGGCGTTCTCCAGGGCGAAGGCATCCACATCCACCACCTGGCCGGTCAGACCGGCCGAGGAGATGACCGTCAGGTAGTCGTTGATGACGTCCTTCTTCACCGCGACCAGGAGGACGTCCATCTCCGCCGATCCTCCGCGCGATTCCAGGATCTGGAAGTCCAGGTTCACGTCCTCGATGGCGAAGGGAATGTACTGCTCCGCCTCCCACTGGATGGACTCTGCCAGCTCCTCCTCCTTCATCGGCTGCATCCGAATTTTCTTAACGATGACCGAGTGGCCGGAGACGGCTACGGCCACATCCTTCGTCTTGATCCGGTGCTCCTGGTAGATCTGCTGGATGGCCGAGATGACACTCCCGCCGTCCATGATGACCCCGTCCACGATAGTCTCGGGGTTCAGCGGCGCCATCCCCAGGTGGACCAGCTCATAGCCCTTGCCCACCCGTTTCAACTGGACCGCTTTGACGGAGGAGGCCCCGATGTCCAGCCCCACCAGCTCCTTCTTGCGGGACAGAAATGAAAACATCTTTAAAACCCTCTAGATATTCAAAGTTTTGAGAAACAAGCTGAAGCCAGATTGCCTAATACTCGCAAAACAAAGGCATGTCAAGGGAAAAATATACCAAACTGCTCGCTCTTCTCCAGCAAGCTGGCACCTTTATTTGTACTTGATCTGGACGCGCTGACCAAATTCGCCCCCAACCTTTGTGGTCCGCGGGTCGTCCCCCGATTACAAACGGCCGCCCCTCCCGCTGTGAGGGGCGGAAACCCGTCAACTGTCGAGGGTTCAGTTCACCTTCACCTCGTGCCAGGTGTTGCTCGCCCGCCGGACAGGCGGGAGGCTCAGGATCCCGTTGCGCAGGCCCCAGTCGTACCAGACCTCGGGGTCACCCGAGGAGCCATAGCCCCGGAGGGCAACGAAGGCTCCGTAGGTCGTCACGTTCCCTCCGCCCTCGACCGTACCGGCCGAGTAGAAGGCCCCCTTGATATGGACGCTGAGCGTCCGGCTTTGACGCATCCCGGGGTCCTCGGACTGGGTGGGGTCAGCCAGGCTGGCGTCCCACGGCGGCGTCTGGGCGGTTACGCTCGTCCCGGAGCCCAGGCCTGAGAAGTCGAGGTTGCCGCCGACGTAGGCGCTCACGCCGGTGTACCAGCCCCCGCTGACAGTGAAGCTGGCCAGGTTGGAGCCGTCGGCGGCCGGGGGGCTCCCGTTGGTGGTGTCGATAAACATGAACCCGGTCTGGTTCGCCAGGGCCGCCTTGAAGTCCGTCCAGAGCCCGCCGGTCTTCGGACCCCTGATCTGCCCCGCGTTCACCCCGGTCCCGGACTCGTAGTACCACCCCTTCTGCTGGGAGAGCTTCTTCAGGCTCGCGTAATCCCAGGTGGCAACCGTGTCAATCGTCACATTGCTGTCCGTGGGGGTGAGGTTATCTCCCCAGATCGTCGCGCTCTGGCCGTAGGCATCCTTCAGGTCGGCCTGGGTCGCGAACCCGTCAATGGTCCCGGCCGTCCTCAGGGTAAACCAGTGGTCCCAGGTGCTGTAGCCGCCCGGAGGACCGACGTGATAGCCAACCTTCCCCCCTCCCACGTTGTCCCCGTCAATGACCCCCGGGACCGCCGCGGGCTGGGAGGCAGTCTTCCCGGGGTTGGCCAGCGTGACGTTCCCGACGGACCGGACACCGCCCCAGTGGACGCGGAAGTTCCCGTTCCACCCCGCGGTCCCCCCGGAGCCGATGCTGTTGGCCAGACCCGGCGCCCCGATGGGGATCAGCTCCATCTCCACGGTCCGGCTCACGCCGCTCCGGGACTCCCCGGTGACCCGGACCGTTGCGGCCGCGTTCCCGCTCAGGGAACCGTACACGACAACCCGGCGGACCCGGCCGCCTGTGGCCGCCCGGAGGTCGGTAAAGACGCTGTCCAGGGTCCCCTGGTGGGCTGACCAGAGGCCGCCGTCAAGAAGCAGATCTGGCTGGCTCCCGACCGCCCCGGGGGTCAGCCCCGGCGCATACGTCCCATTAAACTGCCGCGGGGGGGTCCCCAGGGTGCCGTTCACCAGCTTCCCCACGAGGGAGGGGATGTCCTTCTGGGCATCCCAAGCCCGCTTGTCGAAGAAGCGCTGCCCTGCGACGGTGCCGGTCAGGTAGGAGGTCTGTCCATTTCCCTCGGTGTACCAGCTCTCGCTGCCGTTGCCGCTCCTGTCGGTCCGAATGTACCGGTGGAAGGAGAAGCCCGGGTTGGCCCCCACCTGGTCCACGTAGACCCGCGGGTTCCCCAGCCAGAAGATCACGTGGTCCACCCCGGCCTCGGCCATCTCGAGGGCGACCGCCGCCTCCGCCTGGTTGGTGGAGATCTGGCTCTCGGTCAGGGAGAACACCAGGAAAGTGGTCCCGACCAGCGAGAGAAAGACCATGATGACGAGGGCGACCAGGAGCGCAATGCCGCGGCGGTCGCCCCGCAGCCGCCCCCGGCGCTCCCCGGCTCTGATCCGCACCCGCACGAGACGCTCCCTCCTCCCCCGCTAGTCTCTTAAGTTCCTGGGGGTGATATCCGTGGTCAACTCATAGTTGGGGATCTGCTTGTCGGGATTCCCCTTGACCAGCAGCCGGACCTTGACGCGCCGCACGGCGTCCCGGTTGGTCCAGGGGGCAATGGCGCTGGGAAAATTGGTCCACTGCAGGGGGGCGCTGTCCAGGCCCGTGGCCCCCGGGGCCAGTTCCGTCCCGGTCGTGTCGAAGTACCGGAACGTCACTTGCTCCACGCTGCTGGCCAACTCCTCTTCCACCTGCAGCGCCGTGGTGTACCGGCGGCGGTACAGGGTGCAGACCTTGCCCACCGGGCAGGCCCCCGCCACCATGGTGCCGTCATTGTCCTTCACGTAGTAGGCCACGTAGATGTTGCTGCCAGTCCCCTCCATGTCTCCAAAGACCTTCACGCCGTTCGCCTGGGCCTCCTGGATCGCGTGGACGATCCCGCCGGGGCAGGTGGGGTTGCAGAAGTACCCGGCCATCCGGAGCTCCCGACCCATCAGGTCCGCGGCCGTACGGGCGGTCTGGTGAATCTCCGTCCGGACCTCGCCGCGGGCATAGGTGGTGTGACTGGTCTCGTTCACCAGGTAGATGGCGAACAGGATCAGGAGGAAGATCACCGCGCTGACCAGCAGCTCGATGAGGGTGAAGCCGTTCCGGGTGGCGAGCGGGAGCCCCGGCCGCTGTGCCGGCCCCACACGCGTCATTCCGAGATCCTCGTGCCCACGGTCACCGTGTTGGCTCCCCGGATCCCCTTGCTGAACTGCACCGACACGACGACGGTTGCGATGGTGGAATTGGTGGGAGGCGTGCCCAGAGATGGACAGGACACGGTGACGCCGGGGCCGCAGAAGGTCACCTGCACGGTCCCCACCCCCCCCTTGACGCGGCCCTCGATGGCGTTCTTCCACTCGGTCAGGTGGGCGTCCACCAGGGCTGACCCGGTGCTGAAGCTCGAGGCGGTCGTGGAGCAGGCGCTGCCCGAGCAGCTCCCGAATCTCCCCACGTCGCCCCACCCGACGCCCGTGATCTTCTCGAGCATGTCCTGGGCCAGGATGGCCGCCTCCGTCTGTTCCCCTCCGGCATCCACGTTGGCGTACCCCACGGGGAACATGAGCATGATGAAGAGGATGGCGACGGCAAGCAGCGCCGCCGCCACCAGGATCTCGACGAGACTGAAGCCGCCGCGCCTGAGGCGGCCGCTTAGCAGTTGGTGCATTTCACATACCCCGGCCGGTACGGCTGCACCGTGCGGGAGTCGCCCGTCCCCCGCTGAATCGTGATCGAGGTAAGTGGCGACGTGACGTTGCCGGCCTCGTCGAAGGCGATGTCGAAGGTGGCCGCCCCCCCGGGGTTGATCCGGACCCCCGTGTACTCTGCGGGGAGGTCGATCCAGCGGCTGGCCTCCTGGGTACCGGTGGCCAGGGGTCCGTCGGTCGTGGGGGCAGGAAAGGCAGCGGTGCTGGTCCCCTCGATCCGGTACTGGTTCGGTCGGGTGGCGCTGGTGTCCCCATAGGCGAAGATGCGGTAGCGCCATCGGGTGGAGACCGCCTTGGACCTGGCCAGCCGCGTGTCCGAAATCACCCGCCGCACGGCCCCGTTCAGCCGATGGTTGTCCATGGCGGCACCGAAGAGCGGCAGGGCAACGGTCATCAGGGTCAGGGCAACCACGAGCGTGATCCAGATTTCTATTATGGTGAACCCGGCCATCTTTCGCCGCCGCACACTGACTCTCCCCCGCGGTCGGCCTTCGCTCTGGGCAGGCCCCCGAAAACCGCACGGAATCTAATCAAACCTCCGGTTCGGGCCGCTGGAAGTGCAAAGCCGGTGCCAAGGGGAGGGATTCCCACGGACCGAGGGAATGCCACCGGGGTAGGACCTGACGGGGGGATAGCAGCGCGCCCCAGCCTTCTCCTCACCTCGTGGGGCCCGCTGCGATGCTGGTGCAGTTACATTCCGTAACGATGCCGGAGCCCGAAGAGCTTCCGGGGCCCCTACTGCTCGTGCATCTCCCGCCAGCTG
Organism: Candidatus Methylomirabilota bacterium; assembly: GCA_022614955.1. Taxonomy (GTDB): domain Bacteria; phylum Methylomirabilota; class Methylomirabilia; order Methylomirabilales; family JACPAU01; genus JACPAU01. Next base: position 12,871 of record JAKEHP010000176.1, on the reverse strand, counting down.
AAGGCGGTCAGGATCCAGCGGGCCCCGCCCCCCGGCATTCCCGGGGGCAGGCTCGCCACCAGGGCAGGCACCTGGTAAAGATCGGGCGCCTGCTCCAGCCGGATGTCGCCGACGGCGACGACGGCTCCCCCGATCTTCACCGGCCTCCGCACGCGGACCTGGCCACCGGCGAAGAACGCCCCCAGGAGCTGGGAGCCAGGGTATCCTTCGAAGGTGATATCGTCCCGGGCGATGAGGCCGAGGGAGTGGGGGCTGGGGTAGTCGCCGGAGGCATAAAGGGCGCCCCCGTCCGCCTCCCCCTCCAGCCGGATGTCACCATTGACCACCACGGTCCCCCGGTTGCTGTACTGGAGGGTACCGGGGAGCCTGATCTTGAGGCAGCCGTCCACGAAGGCGAGGACCCCCTCGCCGCGTGGCCCTCCCCCCTCAAAGGTGAGCTGCCCAGCGGTCCGGTCGTAGATCAACCTGCTGCCGGGATCCCCCAGGGTGAAGGACGGTGTGGACTCGCCGATCCGGAAACAGCCTACCTCCTTCTCGATCCCGAGGGTGCCCGCCGTGGCGTCGTTCAGGAGGGCACCACCAGCGTCCTGCCGGTAGAGGCTCATGGCCCGGTCCGCCTCGTTCGCACCCACTGCATCTCGCACCCGGGTGGTCCCCTCCCGCGCGTCCAGGCGGGCGTGGTAGTCGAGGAGGCTCGGCGGGGGGACGTCGGGCACCCAGGTCCCCACCCGGTCAGCGTGAATCGCCCCCGCCGGGGCGGTCGTCGTGCCGGCCACGTACAGCCCCTGCATGGTCTGCTTCACGTCGTCGGCCGCGTTCTCGGAGAGGCCAATGGAGGAGGAGTCCGAGAGGGAGAGATCCCCCCGGACCCGGAACACCCCCTCGAGGCTCCCAGCGGGCAGGGGGGGGATCTTCCCCACGATGAGGGGGTCCGGGGCCGTCGAGCCTGTCCCGTCGCTGTAGTTGTTGTAGACGTACGTCCCGCTGCCGAGGGCCGCCGGTCCCCGGAAGTAGGTCGATCCCCGGATGGCGAGGTTGCCGCTCACAGGGTTTCCGCCGTTCAGCGGGCCGCCGCTGTAGACGGCGTGGTTCCAGGAGCTCAGGTTGGCCGCCTCCAGCTCGGCCCGCACGACGGCCCGCGCCCGCCCGACCGCCGCCCACCCGGTTGCCCGGACGTAGATACGGGCGGGAAGCCCGGGCTCGTTGAGAAGCTCCACGGTGTAGGAGCCGATGGTCCCCTGACCCGGGCTCCCGACGGCAGTGCCCGTGTACGGGAGTCGCACCCACGGCTGGGCGAACCAGTCCAGCTTGCCGTCGCGCGTCTGGGTCGGATCCAGGTACTGGGGCGGAGCCGGGGCTGCCGCTCCCCCCTGCGTCAGGTCCAGCGCGATGGCTGGCCGCTGGATGGGGCGGCCGGAGCGCTCGTCCCACTCCAACCGCAGCGGGCCGTTCAGGGTCCGGCTGGAGGCCCGGGTAGGGTCGGCGTTGTAGATCCAGGACGGGGTGGCCCCGCCTGTCTGCTTGAAGTTCAGGTCGTAGAGGAGGTCCCGGATGGCCTGGGTCAATCCCGCCTCCGCGACGAAGAACGCCTGGTCCGCCTGCCGCTCGTTGGTGGCGATCTGGACCTCCGTGGCAGAAATGCTGAGGAAGGCAGCCCCCAGGAGCGAGAGGACCCCCACGACCAGGAGGGCGATGACCAGGGCGGCCCCCGCTCTGCCGGCCGGGCCGGGACGGGCGGGACTACGGACGGGGGGGGACATCATGGCTGTGGATTCCGGAGGAGGGCCTCGGACGTGAGGGAGAAAACGTGCGTCCCCCCCTTCATGGTCCGGCTCGCGGTCAGCTCGATCCGGACGCGGCGGATGGCATCCCGCTGGACCGGCGTGAGAGTGTAGGCGGCACCCGGCGGATCCGGGATTGTTCGGCCGGCGCCGTCCAGGAAGCTGAACCGGAGAGTGGTGATCTCTGTCGCCAGGGGCTGGGGGTTCAGGACTCCCCCCGGCTTGATCTTCTGCAGAACCCCGTCCCGGAGCCGGAAGCCGACCCGCTCCGTCCCCACGTCGTCCACGAGGCCATCCCCATCGTCGTCAAGGGTGAAGCGGATCTCGGCCTGGGTGGCGCACCCCACGGACCCGACGGGGCAGCCCGCGCCCGCCCCGGGGTTCGCCGAGTCCCGGAACCCAAAGCGCCCCGTCAGACGGGGGTCGTAACCCAGGCCGTGCAGGGCCCGCAGCATCTCATCCATCGCGATCCGGACACTCTGCTGCAAGTCGCTGCGGGCCTCCCCCTTCACGAAGGTCTCCTGGTTGGCCAAGTACATCGTGTAGGTGGCCCCCAGGACCACCGCGGTGATGGCGGTAGCCAGGAGAGTCTCCAGGAGAGTGAACCCCTGCCGGGGGCACAACCTACTCGGCCACATAGGTGCTGAGGACCGCCTGCTGGCCGCCGACCATCCCCCCCCGGTACTCCACCGTCACCGTGACGCTGGCCATCCGGCCGTAAGGGGTTCCGTTCGGACCCACGCCGGCCGGTATGACGGTCACGACCACCCGTCCGCGGCCGCCCGGGAGGGTCAGGACGCTCTGCCGCCACCGGTCCAGCCGCCGGGGCGCGGACGGGCCGCTATGCTCTGGGGTATTGAGTGCTGCCCAGTCCGGGGTTTCCGGCGCCGCCGTGTCGAGATCCTGGTACCGGGCGACCGCATCGAGGGTCGGCTCGGCCCGGACCATCTCCACCATCTGCCGCGCCAGCGCGGTGGCCGTCGTTAGTTGGCCACTCTTGGTGACGTTGGTGTAGGCGGTGGGGATCATCCCGGCGACAGCCAGAATGGCCACCGCGAGAACGGTCATGGCGATGAGAAGCTCCGCCAGGGTGACACCACGCGCGCCTGCACTTCGCATCAGCAGGCCCCCCGGCAGACCCTGACCCGGCCCACGACGTTCACCACCACCCGGTACTCCCCGCTGGCGTTCGCCAGGATGACGGTCCCGTTGTCGGCAGCCCCCTTGACGGTAAAGGTGACGGTGCCTGCGCTCACAGGGGAAAGCACGACGCCGGGCGGCAGCCGTAGGCGGGGCCCCTCCTGGAGCCAGATCCCGCTCGAGAGGCCTCCCTCCTCCCGCTGCAGGACGTAGGTGTTGGGCTCCTCGGCCGCCCCCGAAGGGGTCGTGACCAGCCGGGTGCGCTGCTGGGCCGTGAGCGCCCGCTGCCGGGCCAGGCGGAGGTTCCCCGCCAACTCCCAGGCCGCCGTCCGGACCCGGTACCCCTGAACCGTCCCCAGGAAGGAAGGGGTGGCAACCCCTGCCAGGATGAGCAGGACCGTCACCGTGATGAGGATCTCCATCGCGGTGACGCCCCGGGCGGACATTCGGTCTCGCCCTCGTCCCTCAGAACTCGTAGGTCGCACCTTGTTCGAGGATGCGGACGCGGGACCCGAATCGGTCACGGATTTCCTGGCGGATCTCCGGAGCGAACTGGGGCTTCAGGTGATAGACGAAGACAGGAACGTCCCGGCCCAGCTTCGCCAGCTCCCCCCCCAAGGTATGGGGGGTGAGGTGGCCGCTGCCCTCAGCCAGCCCCTGGAGCCGGCTGGGAAAGGAGGTCTCTACGACGACGGCTTTCAGGTTGCCGGCCTGCCGGGCTACCTGCCAGACCTGCTCCGTGGGCCCCGTGTCCCCGATGTGCAGCAGCACGCGGGCGTCCCGCTCCAGGAGGTACCCGACACAGGCCACCGTGTGGTGGACCCGAACGGGGGTGATGGTGAAGGGGCCCAGGATCGTTGGCCGGTCCTCCGGAAGTGACTGGAAGGTTAGGACCGGGCCGTGGGCGTCGCCAATCTCGGTGAAGTCCGGCCACAGGATATTGTTGAGCAGGGAGGCCTTCAGGCCGTCCAGGACCGGCTCGATGCTGTACACACCGACCGGAGCCGTGCGGAGCCCGAACACGTTATCGGCCAGGTGGGCCAGGCCCCGGGAGTGATCGAGGTGGGAGTGGGTGAGGAGAACGTGATCAATCCGGGCCTGGGACGCGATCTCCAGCGCGGCGGTGACGGAGCCGGTGTCAATGAGCAGGGTTTCATCCAGCAGGAAGCTGGAGAGGCGGTACCCCGGCACCTCCCCGCCAAAGCACCCCAGGACCTGATAGCGCATCTGGGCCCCCGGGAGTCTACGCGACGGGAGGGGCCGGCCGCAACGCCCGCACGAACCCCTCCACGAAGACCCCCACCTGGTCCACCAGGTCTGACCGCCCCCGCAGTCGCTCCACCTGGTCCACGATGGCCGAGCCGACGATGACCCCATCCGCCACCGCGGCCACCTGTGTCGCCTGCTCCGGCGTGCCGATGCCGAAGCCCACCACCACCGGCTTCGTGGTCAGAGAGCGCAGGGTCCGTACCGCTTCCCGCACCCCCCCGGGGAGGGCCGCCCGGGCCCCCGTGACCCCTTTCAGCGAGACGTAGTAGATGTAGCCCCGGGATGCTTCAGCGATCAGGCGCAGCCGCTCCGGCGGGGAAGTCGGTGCAACCAGGAAGATGGTGGCGAGACCGGCGGCATCGTTCGCCGCGAGGAGCTCCCCCGCCTCCTCCGGCGGGAGGTCCGGAACGATCAGGCCATCCACGCCCGCCTCCCGTGCCGCTGCGGCGAAGGCGGCCGTCCCCATCTGGAGGAGGGGATTCACGTAGGACATGAGAATCAGGGGAATCTGGGAGGCCTGCCGGATCTGGGCGGCCCACCCTAGGACGGCTCGCAGGGTCGTCCCGCACTCCAGCGACCGCTCAGAGGCCCGCTGGATAGTGGTCCCGTCGGCGAGCGGGTCGGAGAAGGGCACCCCCAACTCCACGAGGTCCGCCCCCCGCTTCTCGAACTCCAGGGCAAGCCGGACTGTCGTGGGGCCGTCCGGGTCGCCGGCCGTGATGTAGGGGATGAGGGCCTTCCCCCCGCGCCGGCGGAGCTCCGCGAAGCAGGCGTCAATGCGGTTCACGCCCCGCCCTCCTCCTTCAATGTTTCGGCGACGATCTCGACATCCTTGTCCCCCCGGCCCGACATATTGATGACGCAGATCGCCTCCGGGGGCAGTGTCGCGGCCAGGCGCTCCGCATAGGCCACCGCATGGGCGCTCTCCAGCGCCGGGATGATCCCTTCGGTCTCGCAGCAGAGGTGGAACCCGCGGAGGGCCTCCTTGTCCGTCACCGACACGTACTCGACCCGCCCCGCCTCGAACAGGTAAGCGTGCTCCGGACCCACGCTCGGGTAGTCCAGCCCGGCGGAGACCGAGTGGGTAGTCTGGATCTGCCCGTCGGAGTCCTGCAAGACATAGGAGCGGGTCCCGTGCAGGACCCCCACCCTCCCCCCGGCGAACCGGGCGGCGTGCCTCCCGCTCGCGATCCCCAGCCCTCCCGCCTCCACCCCGATCATCCGCACCGCGCGGTCAGCCAGGAACGAGTGGAAGAGGCCGATGGAGTTGCTCCCTCCCCCCACGCAGGCCAGCAGGACATCGGGCAGGCGGCCCTCCGCCAGGAGAATCTGCACCCGCGTCTCCCGCCCGATGACCGCCTGGAAGTCCCGGACCATCAGCGGGTAGGGGTGGGCGCCCAGGACGGAGCCCAGGACGTAGTGGGTGTCTCCCACGTTCGTCACCCAGTCCCGCATCGCCTCGTTGATGGCGTCCTTCAGGGTCCGGCTCCCGGCGTTCACCGGCGTCACCGTGGCGCCGAGCAGACGCATCCGGACCACGTTGAGGGCCTGGCGGCGCATGTCCTCGGTGCCCATGTAGACCTCGCAGGTGAGGCCGAGGAGGGCCGCCGCCGTGGCCGCGGCCACCCCGTGCTGCCCCGCGCCGGTCTCGGCAATCACCCGGCGTTTCCCCATCCGCTTCGCCAGCAGCACCTGTCCAATCGTGTTGTTAATTTTGTGCGCCCCGGTGTGACAGAGATCCTCCCGCTTGAGATAGATGCGGGCCCCGCCGAAGCGGGCCGTCATCCGGGCAGCGAACGTCAACGGAGTGGGCCGGCCGACGTAGCGGTGGAGCAACCCCTCCAGCTCGGCCCGGAAGGCCGGGTCGCCCTGCGCCTCCTGGTAGGCCTGCTCGAGTTCGGCCAGGGCGGCCATCAGCGTCTCGGGAACGAACTTACCCCCGTACGGGCCGAAGTGCCCCTCCCGATCCGGCAGGACGGGCGTCTCAGGCATGGATGGCCGCATGGGTCTCCCGCACCCGCGCCACGAAGGCGCGCACCTTCGCGTGGTCCTTCAGGCCCGGCGCCCGCTCCACGCCGCTGCAGCAGTCCACAGCATAGGGCCGGACCGCGGCCACCACCTCCGCCACGTTCGCGGGGGTCAGACCCCCCGACACCACGATCCGCCCGAGCCGCCGGGCGGCCCCGAGCAGCTCGAGCGGGATGCGCCGCCCAGTCCCCCCGATCCGATCCTCGGCGTAGGCGTCGAGGAGAAAGGCGTGCGCCGGGTAGCCGGCCAGGCCCTCCAGGCTCTGTGCGTCGCGCACCCGGACGCTCCGGATGACCCGGACGGGGAGGGCCGCCGCGAACGCGGCGTCCTCGCCCCCGTGGAGCTGCACCGCCCCCAGTCCGCAGGCCTCCACGGTCGCCCGGACCTCCGCCAGGGGGCTCCCGGCGAACACCCCGACCGGCACCACGAAGGGGGGAAGCACCTGGATGATCGCCCGTGCGGTCTCGGGGGAGACGCAGCGGGGGGTGTCCGGCACGAAGATGAACCCCAGGGCGTCCGCCCCGGCCGCCACCGCAGCCTTGGCGTCCTCCCGGTTCGTGATTCCGCAGATTTTCACCCGGACCATGCGCCCCCCAAAAGGGCCCGAAGCCGCGCCCCGGGGTCCGGGGCCCTGAGCAGCGCCTCTCCCACCAGCACCGCGTCCACGCCGGCGGCCTGAAGCCTCGCCACGTCCGCCCGGGTGGCGATGCCGCTCTCGCTCACCACCGGGATCTCCGGGGGAACCTTCGGGAGGAGGTCAAAGGTGACGCCCAGGTCCACCCGGAAGGTGCGAAGGTTCCGGTTGTTGATCCCCAGAATCGGGGCCCCTGCGGCCAGCGCCGTCTCCAGCTCGGGCGCCGTGTGGACCTCGGTCAGGGTCGCCAGCCCCACCTCGCGGGACAGGGACAGCAGGTCGCGAAGCATGGGCGGCTCCAACGCGGCCACGATGAGCAGGAGAGCATCCGCTCCCAGGGTGCGGGTCTCGTACACCTGGTAGGGGTCGAGAATGAAGTCCTTGCGCAGGGTGGGCAGGCCGGTCGCCCGCCGAACCGCCGCCAGGTGCTCAGGGGCCCCCTGGAAGAAGGGGCCATCGGTCAAGACCGAAACGGCGGCCGCCCCCGCCGCCTCGTAGGCGGCCGCGAGGCCGGCCGGGTCGAAAGGCTCCCGCAGTACGCCGGCGGAGGGGGAGGCCCGCTTCACCTCGGCGATGGCCCGGACGGGCCCCGGCGTCCCTCGCCCGCGGCGGATCGCACCCGCGAAATCCCGGGCCGGGGGCGCCCCATCCGCCGCCGCCCGGAGATCGCGGAGTGGCCGGGCAGCACGCGCCGCCGCCACCGCCTCCCGCTTGGCCGCCAGGATCCGCTCCAGGATCATGCGGTCCCTTCCCGCTGGGAGAACTCCACCATCCGCTCCAGCCTTCCCAGGGCGGCGCCGCTGTCAATGCTGTGGGCCGCCGTCGCCACCCCCTCCCGGATGTCCCGGGCCTTCCCGCCGGCGGCGATGGCGGCCCCGGCGTTCAGGAGGATGATGTCCCGCTTCGGTCCCTGCTCCCCCTTCAGGAGCGCCTGGATGATCCGGGCGTTCTCGGCGGCGTTTCCCCCCTGCAGGTCCTTCAGGGTCGCGCGCCGCAGCCCGAAGTCCTCGGGACGGACCGCATAGGTGTGGACTCGGTTGTCCCGAATCTCGGCGATCCGCGTCGCGCTGGTGACGCTGATCTCATCCAGGCCATCCTCCCCGTGCACCACAAACGCCCGGAAAGACCCCAGGTCATTCAGGACGTGCGCCATGGTCTCCGTGAGGTGCGCGGCGTAGACCCCGATGACCTGGGCGGAGGCCTTCGCCGGGTTGGTGAGGGGCCCGAGGATGTTAAAGACCGTCCGGAACCGGATCTCCTTTCGGGCAAGCATCACGTACCGCATGGCCTTGTGAAGGAGGGGAGCGAAGAGGAACCCGATCCCGACCTCGTCAATGCACCGCCCCACCTTCTCGGGCGGGAGGTCCAGGTTGACCCCCAGCGCCTCGATCACATCGGCGCTGCCGCACAGGCTGGAGACGGACCGGTTCCCGTGCTTGGCCACCGGGATCCCGGCCCCGGCCACCACGAACGCCGTCGCGGTGGACACGTTGAAGGTCCCGGCGGCGTCCCCGCCGGTTCCGCAGGTGTCCACCAGCATCTCCCGCTCCGTCCCCGAGAGGGAGGTGGCCACCCGTTGCTTGGTCCGGACCGGGGTCACCTTCTCCCGCATCACCTTGGCAAAGCCGGTCAGCTCCGCCACGGTCTCCCCCTTCATGCGCAGGGCCGTGAGGAACGCGGCGATCTGGGCATCGGTTGCCTGCCCCGACATGATCTGATCCATGACGGCGTAGGCTTCCTCCGCCGTCAGATGCTGTCCCTCCACTACCTTCCGGATGGCATCGAGAACCATCGCTCCCCCCCGGCGGCGCGCCTCCGTCCCCTCGGCCCCCATGCCGGAATCACCAGCCCACCCGGGGTTCCCCAAGGTGGAGCCCCCGCGGGACCCCAGATGGCAGCACGCCCTGCCCTCGCCCCTCTCTGGCCTCTCCTCGCTACAGGGTGAGGAAGTTGCGCAGGAGATCCTTCCCGGGCTTCGTCAGGATGGATTCGGGGTGGAACTGGACCCCCTCCAGGGGGAACGCCCGGTGCCGGAGACCCATGATCTCGCCTTCCGGCGTCTCGGCTGAGACCTCCAGGGAGGGGGGCAGGCTCGCCCGCTCCACGATCAGGCTGTGGTAGCGCGTAGCCTCGAAGGGGCAGGGGAGTCCGGCAAAGATCGTCCGCCCGTCGTGCTCGATCGGGGAGGTCTTCCCATGCATGAGCCGGTCGGCCCGGATGACCCGTCCACCCATCGCCTGCCCCAGGCACTGGTGTCCCAGGCAGACCCCCAGGATTGGGAGCCGGCCCGCCAACGCGTGGATCAGGGTGCACGACACGCCCGCTTCGGTCGGGGTGCAGGGCCCTGGAGAGATGACCACCCGCTCCGGGTTCAGGTCCAGGGCCTCTTCCACCGTGATCTGGTCGTTCCGGACGACTCGGACCTCCGCCCCCAGCTCGCCCAGGTACTGGACCAGGTTGTACGTGAAGGAGTCGTAGTTGTCGACGACGAGCACCACGACTCACCTCCCGGAGGCGGCGACCTCCCCGGGGCCGGCCTCCAGGGGGATCGTGAAGGAGAAGGTGCTGCCCCGCCCCACGACGCTCTGCACCCAGATCCGTCCGCCGTGCGCCTCCACCGCCAGCTTGCAGAAGGTGAGCCCCAGTCCCTTGTTCAGGCGGAGGACAGATCGCGCTGTCTCCACCTGGCCGAACTTCTCGAAGATCTTCTGGTGATAGGCCTCCGGGATGCCCTCCCCTTCGTCCGCCACATCCACCTGCACCGCCCGGCCCTCCTCCACCCGGGCGGCCCGGACCTGGATGCTGGTCTCCCGAGGGGAGTAGCTCACGCCGTTGCTCAGGAGGTTAGCCAGGACCCGTCGCAGCAGGTCGGCGTCAGCCCGGACCAGCGGGAGATCCATCGGCACGTCCGCCCTGAGCCGGATCCCCTCCTCCTCCGCCTGGATCTGGAACTCCCCCACGATCGAGCCCACCAGGTCGGCCAGGACCAGCGGCTCCCGGGCGAGCCGGAGCGTCCCATCCTGCATGCTGCTGATGTCCAGGAGGTTGGCGACCAGGGTCATGAGGCTCCGACAGCTCCGCTTGGCGTCACCCACGTACCGGCCCCACTTCGCTGCCTCGGCGCCCTCGGGCGGGGTCAGCATGTCCAGATTCAGGACGATGCTGGTGAGGGGGGCCTTCAGGTCGTGCACCACCAACTGGGTCAGGTCCTCCTTGATCTGCTCCAGGCGTTTCAGGTCCGCCAGCTGCTCGCTCACCCGCCGGTACAGCTTGGCGTTCTCGATGGCCACCGCCGCCTGGCCGGCGATCGCCTGGAGGAGGCGCAGGTCTTCGTGGTCGTAGGGCCGGGCCCCCCGCTTGTTCATCACTTCGATGACCCCGATGGTCGTTCCCTTCAGCCGCAACGGCACGCAGAGGATGGACCGGGTGACGAAGCCGGTGGTGGCGTCCACCCGCGTGAGGAAGCGCGGGTCCCGGGTGACGTCCGGGATGGAGAGGGCCTCCCCATGCTCCGCCACCCACCCGGCAATTCCCTGTCCCCGCTTCAGGCGGAACTCCTTGACTTGCTCCCCACGCTCCCCGAGGGCCACCTCGAAAACCAGGTCCCCCGTCCCCTCCTCTACCAGGAGCAAGGAGGAGGCCTCGGAGTGGAGCGCATCCTTGGCCGCGCCGATGAGGGCAGCCAGAATGGCCCGCAGGTCCAGGGTGGAGCTGATCGTCTCCCCCACCTGTTTCAGGATCACCACCTCGTGGATCTTCTCCGAAAGCTCCAGCATCAGGCTCTTGTTCCGGAGGTCCAGCCGGCGGCGTTCCGCGGCCCGACGGACGGCGCTAACGATCTGCTCGGGGAGAAAGGGCTTCTGGATGAAGTCGTAGGCCCCGCCCTTCAAGGCCTCGATGGCCGCGTCCAGGGTGGCATGGCCCGTCACGATGATGACGGGGAGGTCCGGGTCCAGCCCCTTGATCAAGGGAAGCATGTCCAGCCCAGACCCTTCGGGCAGGACGAGATCCAACAAGATGACGTCCACCGTGTTCGTGCGAATCCGGTCAAACATGTCCCGCCCGTCGGGGAAGCCTGTCACCTGGAAGCCGGCCGAGGTGAGAATCTCCCGGGCCTGCTCCCGGATCAGCAGGTCATCATCCACCACCAGGACCTGCGCCATGCCGCTACCCTTCGAGCCCCGCCTCGGCCATGGCCACGGCCCCGAGCATTGCCTCCGCCTTGTTCACGGTCTCCTGGTACTCCCGCGCCGGGTCCGAGTCGGCCACAATCCCGGCACCCGCCTGGATGTAGGCCCGCCCGGGGCGGCACAGGATGGTCCGGATGGTGATGCAGGTGTCCATGTTTCCCGAGAAGGAGAAGTAGCCGACCGCCCCGGCGTAGGGGCCCCGCTTGACCGGCTCCAGCTCTTCGACGATCTCCATCGCCCGGATCTTGGGCGCCCCACTCACGGTCCCCGCCGGGAAGCAGGCCCGGAGCAGGTCGAAGGCGTCCCGGTCCGGTTGGAGGCGGGCCCGGACGTTGCTCACAATGTGCATGACGTGAGAGTAGCGCTCGGTCACCATGAGCTCGTTGACTTCCACACTCCCCACCTCCGCCACCCGGCCGACGTCGTTGCGCCCCAAATCCACCAGCATGATGTGCTCGGCCCGCTCCTTCGGGTCGGCCAGCAGCTCCTGCTCCAACCGCCCATCCTCCCCCTCGTCCCGCCCCCGCGGGCGGGTCCCGGCGATGGGCCGGAGGTCGATGCACCCCTCGTCCAGGCGGACCAGGACCTCCGGGGAGGACCCCACGAGCCTGAGATCGCCCAGGCGCAGGTAGTACATGTAGGGGGAGGGGTTGATGATCCGGAGGGCCCGGTAGATGTCGAAGGGCTCGGCGCTGGTGGGGACCTCCAGGCGCCGGGAGAGGACGGCCTGAATGATGTCCCCCGCCCTCACGTACTCCTTGCAGCGGCGCACGGCCACCTCGAAGGCCTCCCGCGTGAGGGTGGAGCAGGGTGCTCCCCGCCGCTGAGCCGCCGGGGCAGGGGGACGGACCGGGGCCGGCTTGCGCAGCTCCCCCACGATGACCTCGATGCTTTGAATGGCTTCCTCGTAGGCCCGCTCCAGTCCCGCCGGTGAGGGATCTTTCACGTGGGCGTTGCTCACCACCGTGATCCGTTGGCGGAGGTTGTCAAAGATGAGGAGGGTGTCGGTAAAGAGAAAGCACGCGTCCGGCAGGTCCAGGTCGTCCAGGGTGGTGTCGGGGAGCCTCTCGAAAAAGCGGGCCACATCGTAGCCCAGATACCCCACCATCCCGCCGAAGAACCGCGGCAGCCCCGGGACCCGGACGGGGCGGTAGGGGGCGAGCTGGGCCTTGACGAGGGCCAGCGGGTCGTCCGGCATGGGGACGGGCTGGACCTCCCGGCCCCGCAGCAGTTCAGCCCGGCTCCCCTTCGTGCGCACCACCAGGAGCGGGTTGCTCCCCAGGAACGAGTAGCGGCCCCACTTCTCCCCCCCCTGGACGCTCTCCAGGAGGAAGGCGTACTCCCCGGAGTCGATTTTCCGGAAGGCCGACACGGGGGTCTCCATGTCGGCCAGGATCTCCCGGCTGACGGGAATGAGGTTCCCCTCGTGGCTCTTCCGGCAGAACTCCTCAAAGCTGGGTCGGTACATGGAACGTGCCCTCGCGCCCGCGGAGGCAAGGGGGCCAGAGTTCGAACACGCTACCATGTTTGCCAGGAAGGGTCAAGGAATTGCCTCGCCAAAAACAAGGAGTTGCGCACCAATGGAGAAGGGGGACCCGAGGGTCACCAGCGGTGGGGCGCGCAGAAGACCGGACCGTCCACCGGACGACGGCAGCCCGGGTGCAAGAGGTCGGCTGGGGGGCGACGGGTCAACTCAACGTCCATCGGCTAGTGCCGGGCCAACTGACGTCGCCTTGTATCTTACTCCCAGTGGTACCAGTGCTAGAATGCGGCTCCACAGCGGACGTGACAGACCGATTCGCCTCCGGTCGCCGGAGACCGTACGTGAG
>JAKEHP010000175.1 GCA_022614955.1 Candidatus Methylomirabilota bacterium | reverse complement strand
GGTTGCGGTAGAGGGCATTGGCCCCGAAGTTGGCGACATACAGATCTTCCCAACCGTCGCCGTCCACATCGCCGACGGCGCAGCCGATGCCGTAACCGGGATCCCCCGGCAGGGCGGTACCCGTGACGTCCTGGAAGGTGCCGTCGCCCCGATTTCGGTAAAGACGATCGATCGGTGGCGGCGTGGCGGTTGCTTTCCCAAGCGGCGCGCCGTTGACGAAGTAGAGATCCGGGAGGTGATCGCCGTCAAAGTCGAAGGCGCAAACCCCCGACGCCAGCGTTTCGGGCATGTACTTTTCTCCCGTGGCGCCGGTGAAGTGCTGGAAGGCGATACCTGAGCGCTCCGTCACCTCCTCGAAAAGCACCGCGCCCGCAGGTGCCGTGTGGCTTTGCGTTGAGGGGGGTCCGGAGGCGGGCTGTTGAGCGCAGCTCCCACCAGGAATGGCCAGGGACATGGCGAGCCAAAGGAGTTTTCTCACGGGGACGTGCCGGCGGGGGAGGGAAGCGCCGCCTCTTTTTCAAGTTGTTCGGCCAGCTGCCTCTCCATCTCCGCCTCGGGTCGGTGCAGCGCCTCGTAGGCTCTGGACAGAGCGCGGTGCGGGGCTGGATCGGAAGGATCCAATCGAGCCGCCTCCTGCAGGTCCGTCAAGGCGCCCTCCGGGTCCCCAGAGGCGAGCATGGTTTCGCCCCGGGCCCGCCGGATGAGGGCGTTTCCGGGGGCCAACCTGACCGCCCGGTCCAGATACTCTTCAGAGAGGGGGAGTTCCCCCGCCGTGCGGGCGGCCTCTCCTGCTTCAAGGAGGAGGTCGGCATTCTTCGGATCATGCTGCAGGGCGTCTTCGAAGCTCTTGACGGCCTGCTCCGGCTTTCCCGCTTCCATCAGCTGCAGGGCGCGCAGGCGGTGATAGGAGCCTTCGGCGCGCTGTTCCGCCTGGCGTCGCTGTTCCCGCTCCAGCCGGCCCGCCTCCCGCAACGTTTCATCCGCGAGGCGCTTCTGCCCTAACATCCTGTAGGCCTTGGCCAGGTCCAGTCTCGAGGAGAGGTGCGACGGATCCAGCTCCACGGCCCGTTTCAGCACCAGCACGGACCCCTCGGCATCGCCGCGGAGCAGCTGGACGGCCCCCAAGATTCGCAGGGGCTCGGCGTCGCGCGGGGCCAATTCCGACCAGCGGCGGGCGTCCGATGCCGCGCCGTTGAGATCGCCCAGCCTGAGTCGGATTCGGCTTCGCAAGGCC
>JAKEHP010000174.1 GCA_022614955.1 Candidatus Methylomirabilota bacterium | reverse complement strand
GGCAGACTCCCGCATGACCATAGCACAGGGCCCGGGGGCCCTCCAGGAGAAAACGGCCGGGGATTGACAGGGTCACGCTCTCCATACTAAGAAGGCGCTGCCGGCCGGGAAGACCCCGGCGGTACCCGACGATGGCCGACGGTATCCCGCACGCTGACGTCACCGTCACCCAGCTCCGGCACCGGCCGGTCCTAGACACCACCGGTGCCCCGGTGGGGCGGCTCAAGGACCTGGTGGTCCACTTCCGGGGGATCTTCCCCCGGGTCACCAAGGTCCTGGTGGCCCGGCCGAAGGAGGCGGACCTGCTGGTGAGCTGGGAGCAGGTGGCCGCCCTCGACCCGGGGCCCGGGGGCCCGCTCCGCCTCGCCTGCCCGGCCGACGCCATCCGCCCGCAGTGGCTCCGGCTCAGCGAGATGCTGCTGGCCAAGAACATCCTGGACAAGAAGGTGATGGACACGGCCCGGCGGCGGGTCGTGCGGGTCAACGACGTGGGGCTCAAGCAGCAGGATGGGCGCTACCTGGTGGTCCGAGTGGACGTGGGGCTGCTGGGCCTCCTCCGCCACTTCCTCCCGGAGCCGGTCCTGGAGCGCCTGACCCGGGCCCTCCACCTCTCCGTTCCCCGGGACGTGGTCTCCTGGGAGCACGTGGAGCCGATCGAGACCGAGCTGACCCGGGCAAAGCGGCAGGCGGTCTACACCAAGCTCGCCCGGCTCCACCCCGCCGACATCGCCGACATCGTCGAGGAGCTCAACCCGGGCGAGCGGACCACCATCCTGCAAGCCCTGGACGCGGAGACGGCAGGGGAGGCGCTGGCGGAGACGGAGACGGAGGTGCAGGCGTCGGTCCTCCAGATGCTGGAACCGGAGAAGGCCTCCGACCTCCTGGAGCAGATGGAGCCAGACGAGGCGGCCGACGTCCTCTCCGAGATGCCCGAGCCCCGCGCCCAGCAGTTCCTCCAGACCATGGAGCCGGAAGAGGCGGGGGAGGTGGCGGAGCTCCTGGAGCATCCGGAGGAGAGCGCCGGGGGTCTCATGACCACCGAGTTTGCCGCCTTCCCCCCCGACCTGACAGCGGCCGCCACCATCGAGCAGCTCCGGGCCCGGGCAGCCGAGGCAGAGACCATCTATTCCCTCTATGTCACGGACCCCGACGGGCGGCTCCTGGGTGTCGTGAGCCTCCGGCAGCTACTCACGGCTCGGCCCACGCGGACCCTCGAGGAACTGATGGAAAAGCAGGTCATCCGGGTCCCCCCGGAGGCTGACCTGCAGGAGGTGGCAGAGACCCTCTCCAAGTACAACCTCCTGGCCCTGCCCGTGGTGGGCGGCAGCGGGGTCCTGGAGGGGATCATCACCGTGGACGACGTGATCAGCCGCCTCATCCCCCTGATCTGGAAGCAGCGCGCGGCGAAGAAGTACCTCTAACGGTCCTGGTCGGCCGGAGCGGGCATGCCCTTCCCCCGGATCCGGAGGCGGCGCGTCCTCCTGTTCCTGTCCACCATGGGTCCGGGCATCATCACCGCCAGCGTGGACCAGGACGCGGGCGGCATCGCCACCTACTCCCTGGCCGGCGCCCACTACGGCACCTCCCTCCTCTGGTCGCTCTTCTTCATCACCATCAGCCTCGCGGTCGTCCAGGAGATGGGGAGCCGGATGGGCGTGGTCACTGGCAAGGGGCTGGCCGAATTGATCCGGGAGGTCTACGGCCTCCGGTTCACGGCTGGCGTGATGGTCGTCCTGGTCCTGGCCAACTGGGCCAACACCGTGGCCGAGTTCGCCGGCGTCGCCGCCGCCCTGGAGATCTTCGGGGTTCCCCGCCTCCTGTCCGTCCCGGCGGTCGCGGGCCTGGTGGCCTGGCTGGTGATCCACGGGACCTACCGGCTGGTGGAGCGGACCTTCCTCCTGGCCAGCGCCGTGTATGTGGTCTACGTCATCTCGGGCATCCTGGCCCGGCCCGCCTGGGGGGAGGTCCTGCGGGCCACCGTGACCCCTACCTTTCAGCTCGGGACCGGCTACCTCACGATGCTCATCGCCCTGGTCGGGACCACCATCGCTCCCTGGATGCAGTTTTACCTCCAGTCCTCCGTGGTGGACAAGGGTATCCGGGTCAAGGAGTACCCCCTCGCCAGGCTCGACGCCTACCTCGGGAGCCTCGTGGCCGCCCTCATCGCTTTTTTCATTATTGTGGCCTGCGCCGCCACCCTCTCCGTGCACGGGGTCCGGATCGAGACGGCGGCGGATGCGGCCCTCGCGCTCGAGCCCTTCGCCGGACGCTACGCCACGGTCCTCTTCGCCGTCGGCCTCTTCAACGCGTCCGCCTTTGCCGCCGCCATCGTGCCCCTTTCCACCGCCTACGCCGTCTGCGAGGCGTTCGGCTGGGTCACCGGCGTGAACCGCGGGCTCCGGGAGGCGCCGGGGTTTTTCGCCATCTACCTCGCCGTGGTGGGATCGGGGGCCGCCGCGATCCTGTGGCCGGGTGCCCCCCTGATCGAGATCATGGTAGCCTCCCAGGTCCTGAACGGCATCCTGCTCCCGGCCGTCCTGCTGCTCATGCTCCGCCTCATCAACGACCGGGACCTCATGGGACAGTACGTCAACTCCCCCGTCTTCAATCTCATCGCCTGGAGCACCGCTGCCGTCATGATCGGCCTCAGCCTCCTCCTGCTGGTCCTCAGCGTCCGAGGGGCCTGAGGGAACCCATGCGCCGCCGCGCCATCCCCATCCGGAACTGGCCCGCGGCGGAGCGGCCACGGGAGCGTCTCCTCCGGGATGGGGCGGCGGCCCTCACCGACGGGGAGCTCCTGGCTATTCTCTGCCGCACGGGGCGGGCAGGCACCAGCGCCCTCACGCTGGCCCGCCAGTTACTGACGCGGTTCGGCTCCCTCCGGAGCCTGGACGCCGCCCCGGCCGAGGCCCTCCGCGAAATCTCCGGCCTGGGGCCGGCCAAGATCGCCCAGCTCAAGGCCGCCTTCGAGGTCGGCCGCCGGGCCCTGAGCGAGGCGAAGCGCCCGAGGGGGGCGGCCACCTCCTCCCGGGCGGTCTATGCCTTTTTGCGGCCGCTCCTTCGGGACCGGCCCCGCGAGGCGTTCGTGGTTCTCCTCTTGAACCGGCGGAACGCCATCCTGGACGTGGTGACGGTGAGCGAGGGCTCCCTCGCGGAATCCCCCGTCTATCCCCGGCAGGTGCTGGCGGTGGCGCAGCGGGGCAATGCCGCCGCCCTGATCGTGGCCCACAACCACCCCTCGGGCCATCCGGCCCCCTCCCCGGAGGACGAGGCGGTGACCCAGGAGCTTCTCTACGCCGGGCGCCTCCTCCAGCTCCCGGTCCTGGATCACCTCATCGTGGGGGAGACGGAGTACTTCTCGTTCGCGGATGCCGGCCTCATCGCCCAGTACAACGCGGCGTTCGACCGGCACTGGCCCAGGCGGCGCTAG
>JAKEHP010000173.1 GCA_022614955.1 Candidatus Methylomirabilota bacterium | reverse complement strand
GCCGAGGTGACCACCGCCTCCGTGGACAACATGAAGCTCCTGCACACAGGGAAGATCGCCCTCGCCCTCACGCTTCCCGACGCGGCGTGGGAGGCGCACGAGGGGAAGCTGCGGGGGCTCCCGGAGCGGGTGGCCGTCCGGTCCCTGGCGGCCCTCTACTCCAATTACATGCACATCGTGGCTCTGGAGGGGAGCGGGATCCGGAGTGTAGCCGACCTCAAGGGGAAGCGCGTCTCCACCGGCGCCCCGGGGTCGGGCACGGAGGTGAAGGGCCTCCGGGTCCTCGAGGCCTACGGGCTCACGCCCAAGGATCTGCGGAGCCAGGACCGCCTCGGGGCGAGCGAGTCGGCGGGCGCCCTGAAGGATCGGAAGCTGGATGCTTTCATCTGGGATGGCGGGCTGCCCACGGCCGCCGTCCTCGACCTGGCCGCGACCCCGGGGATCAAGATCGCGATCATTCCTCACGGCGACGCCGTCCCGAAGATGGTGGCCAAGTACGGCCCCCTCTACGTCGCGGGCACCATCCCGAAGGAGACCTACGGCGGGATGACCGCGGACGCGCCCGTGGCGGTGGCGACCAACCTGCTCGTGGCCCACGAGCGGATGGAGGAGTCGCTGGCCTACCAGATCACGAAGGTGCTGCTCGAGCACACGCCGGAGCTGGTGGCCGTCCACAAGGCCGCCAATGAGATCACGCTGAAGAGCGCCGTGGTCGGCTCCTCCGTCCCGTTCCATCCCGGCGCCCTGCGCTACTACCGGGAAAAGGGGATCAAGGTTCCCACCAGTTAGGGAGGTGCCCCCGTGCGGCCGGTCCTCCTCGTTCTGGCGCTGGCCGCGCTCGCGCCCATCGAGGCCGACGCCGGGCTATGCCTGCGCGTGGAGGCCGGAGGTGGGCCCGTCGCAACCTTCCCGGTGGCGGACGGGGAGGAGGTGCGCTTGGCCTTCCGCCATTCCCTGTACGGCTCGCCGGTGGAAGAGGCCTTCCGCGTGAGTCCGGAGGGGTTCCGCCTCGTGGGGCTCCGGTACGGGGAGGAGCGCCTGGTGGAGTTCTACGGGCACGAGGGAGCGCGGCGCGAGGGAGACTGGTGGATCGTCGAGGCCGAGGGGCCGGCGCGCGCGACCCTCGATCTCCGGGCGAGTCCGGAGTCTCGCGTTCGGGTCACGGTGGGACCGCGGCGGATCCCGCTCGGGGAAGGGGTGGAACCGGGCCGCCGCGTGAGGCTCGCTGTCGCAGCTTGCGGGGAGGCAGGGCATGGCCGATGAGGTGATGGACCCAGCGCGCGTCTCCGCCGCGATGGAATTGGTCGAGGCCGAGGAGGGCCCACGGCGGCGCCTGACCGGTCCGGTGGGACGGGCCGTGTCCGGGGTGGCCGTCGCCATGTCGCTGCTCTTCCTGTACTGGGCCTGGGGCACCGTCACGACCCAGATCCTCCGCCTGGCGTTCCTCGGGTTCACCCTGGTCCTCTCCTTCCTGCTCTACCCCGAACTGCGGAAGCGCGGGCTGCAGCAGGTGGGGTGGCCCGACTGGCTCCTCGTGGCCCTGAGCCTCCTCGCCGTGGGCTACCCCCTCTGGGATTTCGAGGAGTTCATCTACCGGGCTGCCCTCCCGACCACGTGGGATCAGATCTTCGGTGGGCTCACCATCCTGCTGGTCTTGGAGGCCACCCGGCGGACGACGGGCTGGATCCTCCCAACCGTGGCGCTCGCCTTCCTGGCCTACGCGTGGCTCGGGGCCTGGCTGCCGGCGCCCTGGACCCACCAGGGCTATGGCCTGGACCGCCTCGTCGGCCACATGTACATGACGCTCGAAGGGATCTTCGGCGTGCCTCTGGACGTGGCCGCGACGTTCATCATCCTCTTCACCATCTACGGGGCCTTCCTCGAGCACTCCCGTGCCGGCGAGTTCTTCGTTAACTTCTCGCTGGCCGCGACCGGCGGCAAGCCCACGGCCGCCGGCCGCACTGTGACGCTGGCCTCCTTCCTCCTCGGCGGCCCCTCCGGCTCGGGCGTCGCGACGACGGTGACGCTTGGCTCGGTGGCCTGGCCGCTCCTGGCGAAGGCCGGCTACGACAAGGCCTCGGCCGGGGGTCTGCTCTCGGCCGGCGGGATCGGGGCCATCATCTCGCCGCCGGTCCTGGGCGCCGCGGCCTTCCTGATCGCCGAGTTCCTCAAGGTCTCCTACCTCGACGTGATCGCGATGGCGGCGATCCCCACGCTCCTCTACTACTGGTCGGTCTTTGTCATGGTTGAACTGGACGCGAAGAAGTTCGGCGCCCAGCCGGTGGCGGTGGCGGGGGAGAGCGTCTGGAGTCTCACGCGCAAGTACGGCTTCCACTTCCTCTCCCTCATTGCGATCGTCGTCTTCATGCTCTGGGGCTACACGGCGATCCTGGCGGTCTTCTACGCAACAGTCCTGGCCGCGGCGCTGAGCTTCCTCCGGCGCGAGACCGCCCTCACCCCCCCGCGCCTGGGCCGCGCCCTGGAGGGCGGGGCGGTGGGAGTCCTCTCCGTCGCCGCCACCTGCGCGACGGCGGGGATCATCGTCGGCGTGGTGACCCTGACCGGCCTCGGCCTGAAGTTCTCCATCATCATCCTGGCCCTGGCCGGCGGCGCGCTCTTCCTGACGGTGCTCTACACGGCCCTGGCCGTCTGGGTCCTGGGCCTCGCCGTCCCGGTCACCGCCTCCTACATCATCGCGGCCGTCATCACGGCGCCGGCGATGATCCGGCTGGGGGTGCCGGAGTACGCGGCCCACATGTTTATCTTCTATTATGCCGTCCTCTCCGAGGTCTCGCCGCCCACGGCGCTCTCCCCCTTCGCCGCCGCGGCCATCACCGGCGGCAACCCCTACCGGACGACGCTCATGGCCTGGAAGTACACGCTCCCCACCTTCCTCGTCCCCTTCATGTTCACTCTCCACCCGGACGGCGTGGGGTTGCTCCTCAAGGGCTCGTGGGGGAACATCCTCTGGACCACCACGACCGCCATGGTGGGCCTGGCGGCGCTGGCCGCGGGCCTCACCGGGTGGCTCCTCCGAAAGACGAGCCTGCTCGAGCAGGCGCTGCTCGTCTCCGCCGGCCTGGTGCTCGTGTACCCGGGGTGGCTCCAGGACCTGATCGGGTTTGGGCTCTTCGCGCTGGCCGCCTTGCTCCAGTACCTGCGCCGCCGATCGCCCGATCCCGGTCCGGTCCTTGCGGGGCAACCGGTCGAGAAGAAGTGACCAGGCAGGCGTCGAACGATGGCGCTATCCTAGATGCAGGCGAGTGGAGGCCGGAAAGGCGTAAGGGCAGGACCCAGGGGAGGAAGGGGACGGTCGTGGGTGATGCCGTGAGGCGAGAGCGAGGGGTGGCGAGGGGTCTGGCTCCGGCGTGTCGGCCGCGGATCGCCGTCGTGGATGTCGCAGCGAGACGTGAGGTGGGTCGCCTTCCCGCGGGCGGCCGTCAGGGCCGTCTGGGGGCAGCACTCGAGCGCCAGGACGTCATGCTGCCCTTCCGTGGGAAAGATTCGGCGGCCGACCGGGCTGCGAGGTATCGCGTAACCCGACCGGCCGCTGATATTTCGATCCCGTTTCCTTTTCATGGACCCCAGGGGTCTCATGGACGAGTCTCCCTGGGGT
>JAKEHP010000172.1 GCA_022614955.1 Candidatus Methylomirabilota bacterium | reverse complement strand
GAGGCCCCCCCGGTTCCCCCGTGATGCTCATCATCCCGCCCATCCCCTGGACCACGATATCGAACGCCTTGCGTGAGGCATAGGGGCCGGCCTGGCCGAAGCCTGACAGCGAGGCGTAGATCAGGCGGGGGTTGATCCGTCTGAGCGTGTCATAATCCAGGTCGAGCCGGCGCATCGTCCCCGGGCTGAAGTTTTCCAGGAGGATGTCGGACCTCTTCGCCAGCTCGATCAGCAGGGCCCGGCCCTGGGGGGCTTTGAGGTTGAGGGTGACGCTCATCTTCCCCCGGTTCAGGCTCATGAAGTAAGCGCTCACCCCGCTAACAAATGGCCCGACCTGTCTCGCTTCGTCGCCGTTCGGCAACTCTTCGACCTTGATCACCTCGGCGCCGAGGTCGGCTAAGATCATGGAGCAATAGGGGCCGGCCAAGACCCGTGAAAGGTCAACAACCCTCACCCCGTCCAACGCCTTCATCCGCGACCCCCCTTCGAGGCTATTCCCTAAAACAGAGATAGGACTGAAGCAAAAAACCTTGTGGGCCGCTAGAGGAGCGGATATAAAGGGGGTGAGCAACCACATTCCCTTTAACCCACAAGGTGAGGCCCATGATACGACAAACGGTGTTGCCCTTCAAGCTCGATCGGACGGACGAAACCCTCACGGCCCATGGGGGCCTGGCGCTCCTCGCGGAGTACACCCACGCGCTCGGGCTGCGATCGCTCGTGGCCCGCTACCTCCCGCGCCCCGGGAGCAACCGGGGCTACGCCCCCGCGGTCTTCGTGGAGACGGTGGTCCTCCTGCTCCAGGCCGGCGGCCGCACGCTCGAAGACCTCCGGGAGCTGGAACGCGAAGACGCGCTCCTGACGCTGCTCAGCCATGAAGGCGTGCCAGACCCCGATACGGTGGGAGACTGGCTGCGGCGGATGGGCGACCCCGAGACCGGGCAGGCCGGGCTGGCAGGCCTCGGCCACGTGCGGGACGCGCTCACCGCCCGCCTCCTCCGGCGCGATGGGGTGAGCGAGTACACCCTCGATGTGGACGCCACGCTGATCGAGGCCGAGAAGCGCGACGCGCAGTGGAGCTACCAGGGGGTCAAGGGCTACATGCCCCTCCTCGGCTTCCTCTTCGAGACGCCAGTCTGTCTCGTGGAGGAGTTCCGCGAGGGGAACACCTCCCCCGGCATGGGCCACCCCGCCTTCTACCGGGCGTGCCAGGCCCGGCTGCCGCAGGGGAAACGGATCGGGGCGTACCGGGCCGACAGCGCCTCGTACCAGGCGGAACTCATCAACGCCCTGGAGGCCGATGGGGTCCGCTGGGCGATCACGGCCGATCAGGATGCGGCGATCAAGACGCTCCTCCGCACGCTCCCGGAGACGGCGTGGACGGCGCCAGTCCCCGGCGGCGGCTACGAGCTGGCGGAGGCCGTCCACACGATGAACAAGAGCCGCACGGCCTTCCGCCTGATCTGCAAGCGCGAGGTCCGGCGCCAGCTCGGGCTCTTCGACGCGCCGGGACCGCCCTACGTCTACCACGTCGTCGCCACCAACTGGCCCGCGGAGGGGAAGTCCGCGCAGGCGGTGCTCGACTGGCACAACCAGCGCGGGCAGGCCGAGAACTTCACGAAGGAGCTGAAGCACGGCGTCGGGTTGGAGCGGGTCCCCTGTGGGGAGACCTGGGCGAATGCGGTCTGGTTCCGCCTCGGGGTCATCGCCTACAACCTCGTCATCGGGTTCAAGCGCCTCGCCTGTCCCACCGCCTGGGCGCAGCACACGCTCGCCACGCTCCGGTGGAAGCTCGTCCAGGTGGCGGGCCGGATCACCCGCCATGCCGGGCAGGTCGTGCTGAGGCTGGTCGTCGATCCCGCCACGCTCGCGCTCTTCCGCAGCATCCGCCGGCAGTGCTGGGTGCTGCGCGGCGTGACGTGACGGCGCGCGGGAGCGGGAGGAGGGGCATCCAAGGCGACGAGGGGAGCAGTCTGTCTCGGCTCGGGTAACGCAGGCCCCGAGCGACCGCAGGAGCGTGTGAACTCCTGCAGAGACCTTCGCCCCTCGCCGATCAGGCTGGTCACGGGTTGTTAAAACCGCGGTGATCGGCTCCCAACCGCATCTCCGCAATGTCTATCTCTGTTTTTGGG
>JAKEHP010000171.1 GCA_022614955.1 Candidatus Methylomirabilota bacterium | reverse complement strand
TCGTCGGCGGTCCTCAACGTACCAGAGCGTACGCCTCCGGCCGCCTCCTCCCTCGGGCCTCGTGATGCTCGTCATTTGGCCCGGCACCCCAGTCGTCGCGTGAGCGTTAGGACCAAGGAGCCACGCTAGCCGTCCCAGCCCTCCACGAGGGCGGCGGACAGGAGGGGGAGGAGGAGCTCGTGGTGGCCGGTGAGGGCGTACCCCTTGCCCGCCCCGCCGGCCACCGGCCGCCGGACGACGTTCTGGGTCGGCCGGTAGTGCTGCAGGAAATCACAGTTGACGGTGGTGAAGTCGGTCACCGGGTGCCCGGCGTTGCGCGCCACGGCGACGGCCTTCACGAACACCTCCGGGAGCAGAACCGCCGAGCCGAGGTTGAGGTAGACCCCGCCGCCCCCCATCGTCGCCACGACCCGCGTGAGGAGGTGAAAGTCCCGCAGGGTGGCCTCTCCCACTGCCGCCCCGTCGCAGGCCGGGTGCATGTGGACGGTGTCCGTCCCGATGGCCACGTGCACCGTGGCCGGGAGCCCCAGGCGGAGCGCGGCGGCGAAGAGACTGACCGCCTCGTGCGGAGGCTTGAGGGCCTGGATTTTCTCGCCGAGGGCGCGGCCGAATCCCCAGCCCTTCGCGCGGCCCTCCTTGACTGCCTGATTGACAATCTCCCCCGTCTCGGCGGCCATCCCGAACTCCCCGGCGGGAAGACCCGCCTCCACCTCCTCCGACGTGAAGCCGGCGTAGGCCAGCTCGAAGTCATGGACGGCGCAGGCGCCGTTCATGGCCAGAGTCGTGACCAGGCCCCGCTCCATAAGATCAATGAGATGGGGAGAGCAACCCGCCTTGATGACATGCCCCCCCAGGCCGGCGATGACCGGCTTGCCGCGCCGGCGCGCCGTCAGGATCGCGGCTACCACCGCCCGGAAGTCGCTCGCGGCCAGAATCCTGGGGAGGCGCTCCAGGAAATCGGTCAGCGTCCCGCCGCGCGCCCAGGCCTTCCCCAGGTCGGTCGCCTGCACCTTGCTCACGCGGGACCGGAGCGGGTACGTCTTGAGCTTGGTCAGGTCCACCTCGGGCCACTCTTGGGCCATTTCTCCTCCGGTCTTCTCTGGGTGGGCGGACTATAGCACGCGGCCGGGGCCGACCAATCGAGCCAGGGCACCCTACCGGGGGGCCGGGAGGAGCTGACCCGGGACGCCCAGGAGGCGCTCGAAGAAGCCGGTGAGCCCCCGCCCCAGCGTCGTGAGGGTCTCGCCGCGGATCTGCGGGTCATCCACCGGCCCCGTCACGGTCAGGTAGACGGTGACGAACCGTCCCTCCTTCCCAGTCAGAATGTAGCCCGCGACGGGGATCCGGGCCAACACCGCGTCCAGCCGCTGGAGGGGTTGCACCGCTAACGCGAGGTCGAGGGTCTCGTCGGCCAGGTTGATGCTGCCCACGGCCGCCACCTTCATCGCGTTGCTGTCCAGGCGCAGATCCTGCGTCCGGGCCACCCCGCGCTCCACGGCGAAGGTGCCGGCGATCTGGGTGTAGGGCCAGGCCCGATCCGCCCGATCCGGGCCCGGGGGCACCTCGAACAGCTCGGCCAGGTTCAGGAAGCCCAGGATCTTCGCCAGCGTCCGGAACCGGCGGACCTGGCCATCCAGCATCTGGAGGTTGAGCCGCCCCCCGAGGCTCCGCCAGAGCTGAGCGACGTCCTCCCCCTCGGCCCGGAGCGCCCCGTCGGCGTTCAGCCTTCCCGAGACCCGTCCCCGGTCTGTCCCCTGAGCGCGTAGCACCCGTTCCGCCTCGGCGGCGGCGAGGGCGAAGGTGAACTCGGTGGCCCACCGTCCGTTCAGCCGCCGCACCTGAGCGTCGGCCGTCAGGCGCCCGTCCCCCAGGCGGCCCCGCAACCGGGAGAAGATGACGCCGTCGGCGAACCGGACCTCGCCGGCGATTTCCTGGAAGGGCTCAGCGTACCCCACGAGCAGGAGGCGCGCATCCCGGATTTCCATCTGGCCCTCCACGGCCGGCGCCGCCCAGGGCCCGGTGACATGCAAGCCGACCTCTCCGCTCCCCGTCAGGCGGTCCACGGCGGGGAAGAGCGGCGTGAGGAGGACGAGGGGGACCTCCCCGTCCACCTGCACGTCCCATCGCCTGCCGGGGGTGAGCCGCCCGGTGGCGGTGAAGAAGCCCCCGTCCCGCCTGAGATGGAACTCCATGAAATCCAGCGTCCCATCCGCATACCGGAGGCGGACGGGCGGGGAGGCGGCCCAGCCCTCCCCTTGCACCGTCACCCGCAAGGCGCTGAGGTCCAGGCTCCCGCGCCGGGGCGCTCCCTCCTCCGCCAGGCCCTCCAGGCTCAGGCTCCCGGTCGCGGCAGCCGTCGTGGCGCCGAGCGCGTCGGGGGCCAGGCGACGCAAGAAGGGGATGAGGTCCGTGTCGGTGAAGCGGGCCTGGACCCGATAGGGCCGACCCGGACCCGCGTCCACGGCCGCCAGCAGCCGGACCTGGGGGCTCGCGAAACCCGCCTCGAGCTGCCACGTTCCCTCGGCGAGACGCAGATCCGCCGTGGCGGTCCCGAGGGGGAGGCCGCCGATGACGAGCCCCTGGAGCAGCAGCTCGGCGCGGAGCCCGGGACGCTCCAGGTGCCCCTCCCCGCGCGCCGTCAGGGCCCCCGTCCCCTCGACCGGGACGCCGACAAACGTGGAGAAGCGCCCGAGGGCGACCGGGGTAGCCGTAAGGGCGAACGTGTAGCGCCCGTCGAAGGCGAGGGCCCCCTCCCCCACCACCTCCTCGCTCCCCCGCCACGCCCTGAGGGCTGACACCCGGAGGCGCCGGCGCTCCAGAGCGAAGCTGAGCTCGGTCCCCTCCCACGCGTCCCGGATCAGGAAGGGGCGGGTAATCCGGATCTGCCCCGTCCCCCGGAGGTCGGTCACCGGGCCCGTGAGGCGAGCCTCGGCGGTGAGCGCGCCCCTGACCGGCAGGGGGCGCGACGTCACGAGGCCCACGAGGTCTTCGAGGCGCCCGCGCCGGATCCGGCCCGTGAGGTCCACGCTGAGATCGCGGCCCTCCCCCTCCTCGCGGTCCACCACGGCCATGCGCCCCCCAAACTCCCCCTCCGTCTCCCCGCGAATCGCGCGGAGGCGGACGCTCTTAAGCGTCGCCCCCTCCCCCTCCACCGTCGCGACGATGCGATCGAGCGGGATCCCGTACAGGAGCGGCCGGTCCCAGAGGACGGTGGCGGAGAGCTGTGGCCCAGCCAGGGGACCGGTGACGCGCCCGCTCAGACGGGCCCTCCCGCCGTAGCCGGGCAGGCCAAAGAGCAGGGCTACTTCCCCCACATCCCCAAGGCGGCCCTCCAGGGTGAGGTCGTAGCGCCCCCCTTCGGTCCGCCCGCCGAGGGTGAGGCTCGCCTGGGGAAGGGTCAGGGCAAACCGCTCCACCACCAGGTCCTTCCCTTCCAGGCGCAGCGCAGTGGCTGCGGTCCCCCTTGCTCCCGGCCGGGCGGTCGGCGCGAGGTCGGCTACCGTGACGTCGAAGCGTCCCGTACTCCCGCCCCGCTGCACCGTGAACGCGGCTTCCCCGCTGACGGCCCCCGTGGCCGGGATCCGCCAGCCAAAGCCCGTCAGCAGCCCGCGCATGGCCAGGGCCTCGGCCGCCAGCCGGATGGCCGTCCCGCCGCCGGCCTGTGCAGGGAAGCGGAGGGCGCCCTGGACCCGGCCGTCCATGGCGGCAAGGGTCACCTCCTCGAGGCGGACGCCACCCTCTCCGGCCCGGAGGGCCCCTCGGCCGCTCCCGACGGCGAACCCGAACAGGTGGCCGTCCGCGAACTCGACCGTCCCCTCCAGGACCGGGCTCCCCAGCGCCCCGGACACCCCGCCACGGAAGGAGAGGGCCCCGTCCCACCGGCCCGGCCACCCCAAGAGGGCCGCCAGGGCCTCCAGGCGGCCCGTCCCCTCCGCCCTGAGTTGCAGGATGGGCCCGGACGCCAGGCGGGTTACCGCCCCCCTGACCTCGAGGCGCCCGCCGAGGAGACGTGTCCCGGCTTCCTCCACCATCATGGTCTCCCCCACGGTCCGGAACCGCCCCGCCGTCTCCTCCAGGACGAGCTGACGATCCCGCCAGGCGGTCTCCAGCCGGGGGAGGCGCAGGGCGAGGACAGAGTGCCCCTCCCCCTCCAGGGTCAGGTCGAAGTCGAGGCCACTCGCGCGCAGCGTGCGGTCGGGCCCCGCCAGGGTTACGGCTGCCCGGCGGACCTGGAGGAGGCGGAGGTGGATCGGTCCGAAGTCAGAGGGGGGGAGGGCCGCCAGGGTGGGACCATCCAGTTCCCCAATGGGGCCAGTCACCTCCACGCCCTCGGCGGTGACCGTCTGGATGAGCAGCACGCCCTGGAGGAGAGCCCGGAGGTCGGCGTAGAGCCGCAGGCGGGTGATCGCCGCGACCCTTCCCTCCTGGAAGGTCGGGCCCCGGGCGACCTGGACCTCTTCCAGCTCGAGGAAGGTAAGGGTGGGGCTCAGGCGGAAGGCCCCGACCGTGACAGCCCGCCCGAGGCGGGCGGCGGCGACCTCCACCCCCTGGCGCAGGCGGTCCTGGACGGGGGGGAGTTGCAGGGCCAGCGCGGCGGCCAGCCACAGGAGCGCGACCGCTGCGATGGCGATGAGGGCGGTGAGGGCGAGCCGGTAGGCCCAGCGGCTGAGGAGGGAGGCCACCGCGGGGCTCACGCCGGGAACGCGAGGCCGCGGAGGGCCCCCGTGCCCGCCTCCGGCGTCGGGGGGGGGTCCACCTTGTCCAGAAGACGGCTCATGCGGGACGGGGAGCCGTCGCGCAGGGATTCGGACATCCGCTCTGCCATGTGCCCGGTGTTTCCGGCCGCCACCCCGGCCCGCCGGAAGCAGTCGGTGGCCATTCGGCCTCTGCTCACGGGGTCGGCGGCGACGTGTTGCCCGCCGCGCCGGCGTCAATGGTGGACCGGATGAGAGAGCGCAACAAGGTGCTTCGCTCTGCCCCCCGGAGGAGCCGGCTCAGGTCCTCGTAAACCGTGGGATCGTCCAGGAGCGCGCCGAGCGTCCCCTCCCCCCGCTCCAGGCGGCTCGTGACGGTCCGCAAGCTGGCCGCCGCCCCTTTGAGATCAGTCAGGAGAGTCCCTACCCCCTCCCCCCGCTCCAGCAGAGAGGCCACCCGGTCCAGCCGGCCCGCCAGGCCCTGGAGCGAGGCGGCCGCCTCCCCCAGGTGCTTCATGAGGGCCTGCCCCTCGGCTTCGCCGCCGCCGGTCTCGCT
>JAKEHP010000170.1 GCA_022614955.1 Candidatus Methylomirabilota bacterium | reverse complement strand
GTTAGGCGGACATTTTCACTGGACAGCGACAGTCCCCCGGGCCGGACCCCCGGTAAATTGACAGGGGTGTAGGGACCCCTTAGAATCAAACGGATTTTCGGGATCGGTCCGGTGGGGCACCGACCCCTGCACATGGGCCTCATGTCGAGCCAGATTCCTTCGCCGTCTGTGGATCGGTCCCAAGGGGCGCGCCTCCTTCGCCGAGGGGCGGCCGTGGCCTGCCTCGGGATGGCGGCACTGGCCGCGGTGGGGGTCACCCTGGCCGTGCGGCCTCCCCCGTCCCTCGATCTGGGGGCTCGGACGGTGGAGATCCCTGCCACCTTCGGGGTCCTTGGCATCGCCCGCCACCTGGCCGAGCAGGGGGTGATCCGCAGCCAGATGGTCTTCGTCGGCCTGACCGTCCTCCGGGGAACGGCCCGCTCGCTCAAGGCCGGGGAGTACGAGGTGCCCCAGGGAGCCCCACTGCTGGCCGTGCTGGAGCTCCTCGAGACGGGTCGGGTCAAGCCGCACCTGCTCGTGCTGCCCGAGGGCTTCACCATCCGGGATCTTGCCCGCCAGATCGAGGTTGAGGGTATCGCCCCGGCCGGGGATGTGGTCCGCATCGCCGGAAGCCCGCGCACGGCTTGGAGCTTCGGGATCGAGTCCGAGTCGCTCGAGGGATACCTCTTCCCCGACACCTACCAGGTTATCAAGGGGGTGCGGGTGGAGGAGATCCTCGGACGGATGGTCCAGCGCTTCCGGGATCGGGCAGCAACGGCCGACGTGGTCGCGCGCGCCCGGCAGCGTGGCCTGAGCCTTCACCAGCTCGTGACTCTGGCCTCGATCGTGGAGAAAGAGGCGGCGCTGGCCGCGGAGCGGCCCGTCATCGCCCGGGTCTTCCTCAACCGCCTTCAGCGCGACATGCCGCTCCAGGCCGATCCGACCGTCGCCTACGCGCTGGCCAAGGAAGGGCGGCCACCGACCCGCGGCGACCTCCAAGTTGACCACCCTTTCAACACCTACAAGAACCGCGGGCTGCCCCCGGGGCCGATCGGGAGCCCGGGCCGCGCAGCCATCGACGCAGTCCTCGAGCCGGCCGACGTCCCCTACCTCTACTTCGTCGCGATCGACGACCGGGCGCATCACTTCTCGACGACACTCGAGGAGCACAACCAGGCGGTCGCCCGGTATCGGCAGTACCGAGCCCGGACGCGCGCCGCCTCGACGCTTGCGCCTGCCGATGGCCCGATGCTATGAAGGCACTAGATGGACGCTCGATGAATCCGAACTCGGAGCACGCTCCGCCGGCCTGGCGCCCCCACGCG
>JAKEHP010000169.1 GCA_022614955.1 Candidatus Methylomirabilota bacterium | reverse complement strand
CGGCCTGTGGGGCATCTCGATCCCGAGCCACGCGGCTCTCCTGCTCGCGATCATCGTGGCCGTCCGCAAGGCGAAGCGCCTCGGGGGGCCGGCCGACACCCACGGGTCGGCGCGCTGGGCGACCCGCGCCGACCTCGCGGCCGCCCAGCTCCTCGGGCGGGACGCGGGCGTCTACGTCGGGGCGTGGGCCGACGGGAAGGCGCTCCGCTACCTCCGCCACGACGGCCCCCAGCACGTCCTGGCCTTCGCCCCCTCCCAGTCCGGAAAGGGGGTGGGGCTGGTCCTGCCCACGCTCCTCAGCTGGCCCGGGAGCACGGTGGTCAACGACATCAAGGGGGAGAACTGGGCCCTCACCGCTGGCTGGCGGCAGCGGGAGCTCGGGAGCGTCTGCCTGAAGTTCGACCCCACGGCGGCGGACGGCTCGAGCGCCCGGTACAACCCGCTCCTGGAGGTGCGGCCCTGGCCGCACGATGTGCGGGACGTCCAGCTCATCGCGGACATGCTCATCGACCCGGACGGGCAGGGGACCCGGGACCACTGGGACCTCACCGCCCACGACCTCCTCGTCGGGGTGCTCCTCCACGTCCTGTACGCCGAGCGCGACAAGAGCCTCCACGGCTGCCTCACCCTCCTGGCGGATCCGAGCCGCACGATCGAGAGCACCCTGAGCACGATGCTCCGGACCGTGCACGACCCGGACGGGGCCTGCGGCTGGACCGACGCGGACGGGCTCCCCACCCACACCCACCCGGCGGTGGCCGGGGCCGCCCGGGCCGTCCTGAACAAGTCGGACAACGAGCGGGCCAGCGTGGTCTCCTCGGCGGTGAAGTTCCTGAACCTCTACCGGGACCCGGTCGTGGCGGAAAACACCCGGGTCTCGGACTTCGCGGTGCAGGACCTCCTCCGCCCCGGGCGCCCGGTGAGCCTCTACCTCACGATCCCCCCCTCGGACATCCACCGGACCCGGCCGCTCTCCCGGCTCCTCCTGCACCAGATCGTGAGCCGGCTCACCGAGTCGCTGGAGGTCTCCGGGGGCCCGGCGGGGCCCCCCGCCCCCCACCGCCTGCTCCTCATGCTCGACGAGGTCCCGACCCTCGGCCGGATGGAGGCGATCCAGACGGCGCTGGCCTACCTGGCGGGCTACGGCATCAAGGCCTACCTGATCGTCCAGGACCTCATCCAGCTGGCGCACGCCTACGGCCGCTACGAGTCGATCATCTCCAACTGCCATGTGCGGGTCGCCTACGCCGCGAACAAGGTCGAGACCGCCCGGCTCATCTCCGACATGGTGGGGACCATGACCGTCCACCGGGAGGCCCGGACCTACCGGGGGAGCCGGCTCCGGCCTGTCTGGCTCCACGTGACGGCGAGCGAGCAGGAGACCGCGCGCCCGCTCCTCACCCCGGACGAGGTCATGCGGCTCCCCGCCGAGGATGCCCTCGTGTTCGTCGCGGGCCATCCCCCCATCTACGGGCGGAAGATCCGGTACTACCGGGACCCGGTCTTCAGCGCCCGGGCGGCCATCCCGCCCCCGCCCGCCTCCGACCGGCTCCCGCAGGAGGCCTCGCCCTGGAGCCGGCGGGACCCGACCGCGGCGGCCGAGCCGGTCCCGGCCGTCGCCGGGGCACCCGCGGGGGACGCGCCCGGGGGGGACCCCCACTGGGATTTCGCATGAGCGGGCATGGGTTGCCCCACCGGGGGGCGCCCCGGGAGGTGCCATGATGCCGCTGCGACACGCCATCTCCAGCTACCTGCCCCCGGCGGAGTACCGCCGGCTCCAGCAGGAAGCGGCCGCCCGGGGGGCCTCGCTCTCCAAGTGCGTGGCCGACTGCCTGCGCGAGTACCTGGCCCTCCGGGCCGAGATGGCGAGCGTTGCCGAGGCCCCGGGCGAGCTCGGCGAACCGCACCGGGGGCTCCTCCACACGCTCCTCGCCCGGACCGAGGAGCGGCTGGCGGCGACGCTCGCGGCCCACGCGGAGCGGACCGCGGGGCTCCAGCAGACCCTCCGCGTCGTCGAGAGCATGCTCGACCGCCTCGCCGTGCTCTACCTCATCCACACGCCGGAGCTTCCCGAGGAGCGCAAGGACGGCGCCGTCGCCGCGGCCAAGCGGCGCTACGAGAAGTGGCGACGCGCGGTGGAGCAGCAGGTCCAGGCCGGGGGCGGGGACGGCGACGGCGCCCGAGCCGCCGCCGCAGGGGAGCGAGGGGCAGAGGAGTGACATGCACCAGGGCCGACTGGTGAGGGACTCCAGCGGGGCCGGGCTGGACCGGGGAGCCCCCTGATGCTCCACCTGCACCGCGAGCAGCAGCAGCGCCTGCACGAGAAGCTCCGGCGCGAGCTCGGCCCCGCCGTCCTCGCAGCCCTGGAGGATCCGGACATCACCGAGGTCATGCTCAACCCCGACGGGTGCCTCTGGGTCGAGTCGCAGCGGGCCGGGATGCGGGACACCGGGCGGCAGATGCCCGCGATGCAGGCCGAGAACCTGATCGGGACCGTGGCCGCGATGCTCGGCACGGTGGTCAACGCCGGCGCCCCGATCGTGGAGGGGGAGCTCCCCCTCGACGGGAACCGCTTCGAGGGGATCCTCCCGCCGGTCGCGCCGGCCCCCGTCTTCGTGATCCGCAAGCGGCCGGGCGCCCTCTACACCCTGGAGGACTACGTCAAGGCGGAGATCCTGGACGGGGCGCAGGCGGCGGCGCTCCGCGCGGCCGTCCGGGACCGCCAAAACCTCCTCATCGCGGGGGGGACGGCCTCCGGGAAGACCACCCTCGCCAACGCGCTGATCGCCGAGATGGTACGGCTGGGGGATCCGGCCGAGCGCATCGTGATCCTCGAGGACACCCGCGAGCTCCAGTGCAGCGCCAAGAACGCGGTGCAGCTGCACACCGGGGACGTGGCGGACCTCACCCGCCTGACCCGGATCACGATGCGGCTCCGCCCCGACCGGATCATCATCGGGGAGGTGCGGGGGGGCGAGGCGTTAGCGCTCCTCAAGGCGTGGAACACGGGCCACCCGGGCGGGCTCACGACGGTCCACGCGAACAGCGCCGCGGCCGCCCTGATGCGCCTCGATAGCCTGATCCAGGAGGCCGGCGTCCCGCCCCAGCCCCGCCTGGTGGCGGAGGCCGTAGACCTCGTGCTCTTCATCGCCCGCACGCCGGACGGGCGCCGCGTGCGGGAGCTGGCGGCGGTCACCGGGTACGACCCGGCGACCGGCGGCTACCAGTTGGCGCCCCTCACCAGTACTACCTAAGGAGGTGCCCCATGCGGCGATGGCTTTGCTCCCTCGGCTCCCGGGTGCTCGCGGCCTGCGGCGGTCTCCTTACCCTCGGGGCCCCGGCCTTTGCGGCCACCTCCGGCGCCGCGATGCCGTGGGACGGCCCCTTGCAGACCATCCTCAGCAGTCTCAGCGGCACGGTGGCCCACGTCCTGATCACCATCGCGGTGATCACCACCGGGCTCGTCTTCGCCTTCACCGAGCACGGGGCGGGGGCCCGCCGGATCTTCGGCGTGGCCTTCGGGGGCTCCCTCGCCCTCGGCGCGCTGAGCT
>JAKEHP010000168.1 GCA_022614955.1 Candidatus Methylomirabilota bacterium | reverse complement strand
GCGGGCGGTGGGAGGAGGTGAAGCAACCGCCGGCGCGCCTCGGCTAACGAGTAGCGGGCCTCGGACCGGATTACTCCTCCTCCCGTTCCTCGCGCCCCTCCAGCGACTCCAGGCTCACCAGCTCCCCCTCCGCCACCACGGGGGCCTCCTCCGCCGCCACCGCAGGGGCCGGCTCCTCCGCCTCGGGGGCCGCCCCTTCCGCGCCCTCCGCCTCGGAGGCCGCCTCCTCCTCCTCGACCGCCACCGGCTCCGGGGCCAGGTCCCGGAACCAGGTGGGCTTCCCTCCCTCCTCCGCCAGCATCCCGGCCGCCATCGCCTCCTCCAGCGGGACCACGCTGTAGTCCACGCACCCCGCCGCCAGCTCTTCCAGGGCGATGTAGGTGGGCTTCACGCTGCGGGTCTGGATGAGGGGCGGGGCGCCGCGGTTGACCTGCTTGCTCCGCTTGGCGGCGATGATGACCAGGCGGTATTTGCTGTCCGCCCTGTCCATGAACTCCTCGATGGGGATTAGGGGCATCGAACGGCTCCTCCTCCTGCCGTCACCGGCCGGGCGCCATCTCGGGCGCCGGGGTGAACCGGCGGCTCTTCGACCGCTCGGCGGTGATGATGGCGTAGAGCATCCCCACCGCCCGTTCCACGTCGTCGTTCACCACCACGTACTCGTACAGGGGATAGGCAGCCATCTCCGCCCGAGCCCGCTCAAGGCGCCGGGCGATCTCCTCCGACCTGTCGGTCCGCCGGCCCCGGAGTCGCGCCTCCAACTGCGCGAAGGAGGGGGGGAGGATGAAGACGAAGACCCCGTCCCGGTACGCCTCCCGCAGGATGGCCGCTCCCTGCGTATCAATGTCCAGGATCACGTCATTGCCGGCCGCGAAGTGGGCCTCCAGATCCCTCCGGGAGGTCCCGTACAGGTGGCCGTGAACCGTCGCCCATTCCGCGAAGGCGCCCTCCGCCACCATCTGCCTGAAGGTCGCCTCCCCCACGAAGTGGTAGTCCCGCCCGTCGCTCTCGTCCGGCCGCGGGGAGCGGGTCGTATAGGAGACGGAGTGCACGAGGCCGGGCACCCGCCGGACCGCCTCTTCGCAGAGGGTCGTCTTCCCCGCGCCCGAAGGGGCCGACACCACGATCAGGAGGCGCTCCGCTTTCACGCGCCCTTCCCCGGTCCCCGCTACGCCTCGGCCGGCTCCCCCATCAGGCGCTGCGCCAGCGTCTCCGCCTGGAGGGCCGAGAGGACCACGTGGTCGCTGTCGGTCACGATGATGGCGCGGGTCCGGCGCCCGTTGGTGGCGTCCACCAGCTTCCGCACCTCCTTGGCCTCATCCTTCAGCCGCTTGCTGGGGGCGGAGCTGGGGTTGACGATGGCGATGATGCGGCGGGCCACCACCACGTTGCCAAAGCCGACGTTCAGGAGCTCCGTCGCCACCCCCCCTCCTCCCGGGAAGTCGCCCCCCGCTCCAGGGGTGGGAGCCACCGGAGGCGGCGGCCCGCTCACTCCACGTTCTGGAGCTGCTCCCGAATCTTTTCCAGTTCGGCCTTCATGGCCACCACCTCTGCCGCGATGGCCGCGTCGGCCGCCTTGGTCCCCAGGGTGTTCACCTCCCGGTGCATCTCCTGGAGGAGGAACTCCAGCTTCCGCCCCTGCGGGCCGGGCGTATCCAGCAGGTCCCGGAACTGCGCCAGGTGGCTCGCCAGGCGCGCCCCTTCCTCGGTGATGTCGGCCCGATCGGCGAACAGGACCACTTCCTGCTCCAGCCGGCCGGGGTCCAGCGGGACGCCGCCCGCCAGGGCCGCCACCCGCTCCTGCAACCGCGCCCGGTAGGCGGCTACCGTCCCGGGGGCCCGGGCCAGCACGGCCGCGAGGCCCCGCTCCAGGAGATCGAGGCGGTGACGGAGCTCCCCGGCGAGGGCTGCCCCCTCCTTCTCCCGCATCGCCTCCAGGTCCGCAAAGGCCTGTTCCAGGGCCGGCCGGATCTCCTCCCAGACGGCACCCGCCTCCTCCTCCGGCTCCTCGAAGCTCACCAGGTCCCGCAGGCCGGCCAGGGCCTCCACCGAGAGGGCCCCGGGGAGATCCAGCTCCTTCTGGAGCGCGCGGACGGCGGCCACGAACTCCCGAGCCGCGGCCCGATCCACCCGGATCGTCCTGGGGGGATCGGTGAGGAGCCGTTCCAAGAGATGGACCTCGAAGCGGCCCCGCCCGAACCGGTGCTGCACCTCCCGCTGGATCTGGTGCTCCAGGCGCGAGAGGCGCCGGGGGAGCCGGGTGCGGACCTCGACGAAGCGGTGGTTGACCGCCTGGACCTCGACCCTGTAGTGGGCCCGCGGGGTGGCGTGTTCTCCCCTGCCGAAGCCCGTCATGCTCTTGAGCATCCAGGTCCTTCCCAACTCGCGGCAGCGTCCCCAAGGGGACCGAGGCTCGAAACTTTTTTACTCTACTGAAAGAAAGCGCCCCTGTCAAATTCTCCAGCGGCACCGCGCCTTTACTTGGCCTTCCAAAGCCGCTATCATCCGCGCGCCGGAGACCCCATGGACTTCTTGTGTCTCCTCGCCATTAGCCGCGAGATCCGGGACGCCCTGGTCGGTCGCCGGGTGGCCGTCGTGGTGGCGGCCGGACCCGCGCTCGCCCTGCGCTTCACCGGCGGTCCCTCCCTCCTCATCGACCTGACGCCCGGGAGGCCGGTCCTGGCCCTCGCCCCGCGGGCCGAGGGGAGCAGCCGGGAGCCACTGGCGCGG
>JAKEHP010000167.1 GCA_022614955.1 Candidatus Methylomirabilota bacterium | reverse complement strand
TTCGGCTGGAGACCGATCTGCTGGACGTCACGCTCACGAGCCGCGGGGGGACTGTGCTGAGCTGGCGGATCAGGCGCTACACCGATGAGACCGGCCAGCCCTTGGACTTGGCGCCTGCCCGAGCGCCCGGAGAGCCACCCCTGTCCCTCGCGGCATGGGTGGAGGGGGGCCGGGGCCCCGACCAGCTCCTCGAGGTGGTGAGGCGCCCGACCGGGGCGTCCGGGGAGCCCCAGGGGGTGCTCTTCCGGAGCGTGGAGGAGAGCGGCGTCATCCTCGAGAAGCAATTCACCCTCCACCCGGACAAGTATCGCGCGGACCTGGAGTTGCGCCTGCTCAACAGGGGAACCGGGGCCACGACCCCAAACCTGCGAGTGGCATGGGGACCGGGCTTCCGCGGGAGCGCAAGGGAGGCGGCGGTGCAGGCTGGCCAGGCGGTCGCCCTCGTGGGGGGCAAGCGGGTGATCGAGGACACCGCCAAGCTGAAGGAGGAAGCCGTCCACAAGGGCGAGGTGGCCTGGGTGGCCGTCCAGGACACCTACTTTGCGATGGCGCTGGTCCCGGTGGGGGGAGGCCCTGCGGCCGTGTTCGACAAGGGGGCCGGCGGGCGACCGGTGGCGGCGCTGCGCTTCGCCGGGACGGCGCTGCCGGCGGGGGCGGAGCGGAAGGTGGCGCTGCACGTCTTTGGGGGGCCCAAGGAGGTGGAGCGGCTGCGAGACCTGGGGCAGGACCTGGAGCAGCTCGTGGATTTGGGCTGGTTCGACTTCCTGGCTCGCCCGGCCCTCTATCTCATGAAGTTTCTGTACCGGTTCACCGGGAACTACGGCGTCGTCATCCTCATCATTACGCTGCTGCAGAAGGTGGTCTTCCTCCCCCTCACCCAGAAGAGCCTCCAGTCCATGCAGGCGATGCAAATGCTGCAGCCCAAGGTGGCCGCCATCCGGGAGCGGCACAAGAACAACCCCCAGAAGATGAACCAGGAGACGATGGAGCTGTATAAACGCCACGGGGTGAACCCCCTTGGGGGATGCCTCCCGATGGTCATCCAGATCCCCATCTTCATTGCGCTCTACAACGCCCTGGGCAGCTCGGTGGAGCTCTGGCGCGCCCCCTTTTTGCTCTGGATCAATGACCTCTCCGCGCCGGATGCCCTCTTGGTCCTTCCTTTCGCTGTTCCGTTCTTCGGTGAGGGGATCGCGCTCCGGGTGCTGCCCCTTCTCATGGGGGCGAGCATGTTTATCCAGCAAAAGATGACCCCCACCGCCGGCGACCCCAGACAGGCCCAGATGATGCTCTACATGATGCCGACGCTCTTCACCTTCCTCTTCTGGGGCTTCCCCTCCGGGCTCGTCCTCTACTGGCTGGGGAGCAACGTCCTCCAGATCGGCCACCAGCACTACATGAACCGGTTCCCCAGGAAGCAGGTAGCAGCGGAGGCATAACGGAGGGACGGGCCTGCGTGGCCCCGGACACCGGCCTCACGGCGGACGCCGGCCGCCGTCTCCTGAGGGGGGCGGAAGCGCTGGGCGGGAAGCTGGTGGCCATCGTGAACAGCCATGCGCATGCGGATCACTTCGGCGGCAACGCCTTCTTCCTCGAGC
This sequence comes from Candidatus Methylomirabilota bacterium, assembly GCA_022614955.1. Classification (GTDB taxonomy): domain Bacteria; phylum Methylomirabilota; class Methylomirabilia; order Methylomirabilales; family JACPAU01; genus JACPAU01. The sequence continues at coordinate 14,692 of JAKEHP010000167.1, read as the reverse complement.
GGACGGCGGCCAAGGGGCACGCACCCGCGCAGGAGGAGGCAATCCTCCGCTACCCGGACCTGGAGCCCTTCTGTCTGTTCGGGGCTGCGCCGCGATACCCTCGCCCTGCTGGAGGGGATCCGGGCGCTGGTCGAAGTCAACCGGCGCAACCTGGAAGCGACCCGAAGGGCGATTCCGGAGGCCCTGGGGAGCCCCGGCCGCTGGGAGCGGCGGTGAGCGGTTCTCCCCTGGAGGCCCTGCTTGTCCAGGGGCTCCGGGAGATCGCCCTTCCCCTGGGGCAGATCCAGACCCAGCAACTCCTCACCTATACTTCCGAAATTGCCCGCTGGAACCAACGGGTGAACCTCACGGGGTTCAAGGAGCCGGAGCGCATCATCCGAGAGGGGGTCCTCCGCTCTCTCCGCCTCCTGCCCTTCCTGCCGGAGGGAAGCGGGGTCAGGCTGGCCGATGTCGGGAGTGGAGCAGGTTTCCCCGGGGTCCCGCTGAAAGTAGCCATGCCAAGCCTGCTCGTCACGCTTATCGAGGCGTCCCGGCGGAGAGCGTCATTCCTCACTCATGTTATTCACCTGCTTGAGCTCAATGGGATTTCCTGTCTGAGAGGCAGGGTTGAGGCCCTCGATGAGCATCCAGCGCTTCGGGGAGGGTTTGACATGGTGACTGCCAGGGCCCTGGCGCCACTGCCGGAGGCCATGCATCTTCTGACGCCCCTCTTGGCTCCCGGAGGGATTGTCCTGATCTTTCAAGGAAGGAAGACCGAACGGCAGCCGTCCCCTATCCCGCCGAATGGTCATCTATTTGAATTTAGAGATGTTCCAGCCACTCCCCTCCTGCCGGGCGAGACCGTAGCCGTCCTTAGGGCCCCGGAATGTTTCACGTGAAACATAGCCAACCATCGGCTTTCCCTTGGCAAGGAAAGAGGACTGTGCTAGTTTTCGCCAAATAAAGTCCCTCGATAGACGGTAGACGTCGCACTCTCTGGGAAGGCGGACTTGGGGCGCGTAATCGCCGTCGCGAACCAGAAGGGCGGGGTCGGGAAAACCACGACCACGGTCAACCTATCGGCCTCCCTAGCCGCCGCTGAGAAGCGGACCCTCCTGGTAGACGTGGACCCGCAGGCGAATAGCACTTCCGGCGCCGGAATCCCAAAGGACTACGCAGGGCCTAGCACCTACGAGGTCCTTATGGGAAGCGCCAGGGCGGGGGATGCGATCCAAAAAACCGCCCTGCAGACCCTGGAGGTCCTCCCGTCCCGGCGCGATCTTATTGGAGCGGAGGTGGAGCTGGTCGCAAAGGTGGGGCGGGAATCGCTCCTGAAGCTAGCCCTGTCGGATGTAGTCCCCGACTACGACTTCCTTCTCCTGGATTGTCCCCCCTCCCTCGGCTTGCTGACGGTGAACGCCCTCACAGCCGCGGATTCGGTCCTCATCCCAATCCAGTGCGAGTATTACGCGCTCGAGGGCCTGACCCAGCTCCTGGAGACCATCCGCCTCGTCCGGAGATCTTTGAACCCCAAGCTGGCCATTGAAGGGGGCCTGCTAACGATGTTTGACGGGCGCCTGAACCTCGCCCGGCAGGTGGCGGAGGATGTCCGGAAGAACTTTCCGGGCCCGGTGTTCTCAACCATCATTCCCCGAAGCATCCGCCTGAGCGAGGCGCCGAGCTTCGGGCAGCCGATCCTGCTCTACGATATCCGGTCAGCGGGTGCGGAGTCCTACCTCGGCCTTGCCAAGGAGGTGATCAATGGCCCAGCGCCAGGCTCTCGGTCGGGGGCTTGAGGCCCTGATTCCCGGTGCAGGAACGGAAGAGCCAGGGATTAGGCAGATCCCGTTGGATGCGATCCGCTCGTCTCCCAACCAGCCGAGAAAGCTTTTTGATGACAGCAAGTTAAAAGAGCTGACGGCGTCTATCCGCTCTCATGGGGTTCTTACACCAGTCCTTCTTCGCCAAACAGAAGACGGGTATGAGCTGGTCGCAGGGGAACGCCGCTTCAGAGCAGCAACGATGGCTGGGATCCAAAGTATCCCGGCCATCATCAAAGAGGTCAGCAACGGCGAGATGCTGGAGCTGGGCCTCATCGAGAACATCCAGCGCGAGGACCTCAACCCCATCGAGGAGGCTGAGGCCTACCGCAGGCTCACCGAGGAGTTCGGGCTCAGCCAGGAGGAGGTGGCGCGGCGGGTGGGCCGGGACCGCTCCTCGGTGGCGAACGCGCTGCGCCTCCTCCGTCTGCCAGCTCGTGTTCAGCAGGACCTGATGGCCGGCGCGCTGACGGCCGGCCACGCACGGGCCCTCCTGGCGCTGGAGGTGGCTTCCGAGCAGCTCCGCCTGCGCGAGCAGATCGTCAAGCGCGGGTTGACGGTCCGGGCGGCTGAGAGTCTTATCCGCCGCCTCAAGGCGCGACCAGTCCCCCGCCGGGTCCAGGGGGGCCACCTTTCCCCCCACGTGAGCGCCCTGGAGGACCGGTTGCGGCAGCGCCTGGTCACCAAGGTGGCCGTCGTCCCCGCGGGCCGGGGCGGCCGTATCGAGCTGCACTACTTCTCCGACGAGGACCTGACGCGCCTGGTGGAAGCCATCTGCGGCGAGGCGGGAGCCTAGCCCCTGGGCACGCGGGTGGGGGACGGGCGGGGCGATCGGGGGGGGGAGTTGGGCAGGATGACGACGCATGCCGAGACGCATCCTGGGGACGCGGAGCTGGTCGAGCGCCTGAAGAGGGGCGACGAGGCGGCGTTCACGGCACTCCTGCGACGGCACCAGGCGAAGGTCTACCGGCTGGCCATGAACATGACCCGCAATCCCCAGGATGCTGAGGAGGTGACGCAGGACGTCTTCCTGGCGGTCTACCGGAAGATCGGGGGCTTCGACGGGCGGGCCGCCTTCAGCACCTGGCTGTACCGCGTCGCCAGCAACGCCGCCCTCATGAAGCTCCGGGGGAGGCGGGGCGGACCCCACCTCTCCATTGAGGAAGAGGGGCCTGCCTTCACCCCGGACGGCCACCACGCCCGACCGGTAGCGGACTGGTCGGAGCTGCCGGAGGATCGGCTCCTCTCTGGTGAACGTCGGCGCGTCCTGGAGCAGGCGATCGAGACCCTGCCGCCGGACTACAGGGCGGCGGTGGTCCTCCGGGACATCGAGGGGCTGTCCAACCAGGAGGTGGCGGAGATCCTGGGGGCAACGGTCCTGGCGGTGAAGTCACGCCTGCATCGGGCGCGCCTGACGCTGCGGGAGCGGCTGGCAACCTACTTCGAGGCCAGGAGGGCTCGGGCATGATGAGCTGCAAGGAGTTGGTCAACCTGCTGGCCGACTACCTGGAGGGGCAGATGGATCCTGAGGCAGCCCGCGACCTGGACCAGCACCTGGCCGACTGCCCGGCCTGCCTGAACTTCCTCAAGACCTACCGGGCCACCACCCGCCTCATCCGCGAGATCGCCTGCGAGGATATCCCGCCTGAGCTCGGGGAGCGCCTCCAGGAGTTCCTCCGGGAGCGCCTGAAGGGGGCGCCCGGGCAGTAGGCGCGCACGCCCCGTCCACGGCATCGTCCACGCTCTCCTGCACCCACGTTTCTTGGCTGAACTAGTCTGACTCCAACCGTCTAGGCGTCTTGTCGTGGAGCACTGGCTGACCCTTCGTCCGCGCGATGGAACGCACCGCCGTCTTCAGGCGCCGCCGCAAGTTTGACAGGGGTGGGCGACTGTGTTAGCTTAACGCGGAATTTCGCCTGGAGTTGGCCCGCGTGCGCTCCGCGAGGTGCGGCCTGTGCGAAAGGACCGGGGAACGGTGGAGCCGGCGGAGATCAAGGCGTTTCTCGGGGAGGGAACCGAGTTCAAGGGAGTTCTCTCCTTCCAGGGGACGGTTCGGGTAGACGGCCACGTGGAGGGAGAGGTGGTCGGGGACGATCTCCTCATCGTCGGCGAACCCGGCTTCCTCAAGGCCGAGGTGGAGGTGGGCACCGTCGTGAACAGCGGCCGCATCGTGGGGAACATCCGGGCGAAGAAGCGGGTGGAGCTCCTGGCCGCGAGCGTGGTGTCGGGCAACATCACCACCCCCTCGCTGATCATCTCCGAGGGAGCGGTGTTCAACGGGACCTGCCTGATGGTCGAGCCCGAGGTGGGCGCGGGGCCGGAGTCGGAGGGGGAGCGGGCCGGCGGGGCGAGGTAGGCCGCCGCCCGCGGGCGGGCGCCACAGATGGCCAACCGGGTGGTGGCGGCGATGAGCGGAGGCGTGGACTCCGCCGTCGCCGCCGCCCTGCTCAGGGAGGCGGGCTACGAGGTGGTGGGGGTGACCCTGCGCCTCGCCCCTCGCGACGGGAGCCGCGCCCTCACCCACGGCTGCTGCACCGCCCGGGACGCTGACGACGCCCGCCTCACTGCACAGTGCCTTGGCATTCCTCACTATGTCCTGAATCACGAGGCGGCCTTCGACCGGTCCGTCATCGCGCCCTTCACCGCGGCCTACCTGGCGGGCCACACGCCGAACCCGTGCTTCGCCTGTAACCAGCACGTGAAGTTCGGCTCGCTCCTGGCTGCTGCCCGGCGGCTCGGGGCCGAGCAGGTCGCCACAGGGCACTATGCCCGCCTCGGGCGGGACGCCGCCACCGGGCGCGCCATACTCCGGCGCGCGGCCGATGCGCGGAAGGATCAATCCTACTTTCTGTGCGGTCTCACTCAGGTCCAGCTCTTGCAAGCCCTGATGCCCGTAGGGGAACTCCAGAAGGACGAAGTCCGGGCCCTGGCCGCCGCCCGCGGGCTGCCGGTGGCCGAGAAGGCGGAGTCCCAGGAGATCTGCTTCGTTCCGGGGAACGACTACCGGGCATTTCTGAGAGAGCGGGCGCCGGAGGCCGAGCGACCCGGTCCCATCCGTGACCGGTCAGGCCGGGTCCTGGGGGAGCACGGCGGCATCGCCGCCTACACGGTGGGGCAGCGCCGGGGCCTGGGTCTCGGGGGAGGAGCCGCCCGCTTTGTGGTGGCGCTGGACGCGAGGGCGAACGCGGTGGTGGTAGGAGAGGCCGAAGACCTCCTGGTGGACACGGTGGAGGTGGGCGGGGTGTCCTTCATTCCCTTCGATCGGCTGGAGGTGCCGCGCCGCGCCGTGGTCGGGACTCGATACCGCCAGTCTCCCCGTCCCGCCACCCTCCTCCCGGGGGGGGCAGGGACGGCGACCGTCCGCTTTGACGAGCCCCTCCGAGCGGTCGCGCCGGGCCAGGTGGCCACCTTCTACGATGCGGAGGAGCCGGACCTAGTCCTGGGGGGCGGCCTGATCCGTCGCGCCTGGCGCGGCGGCCCCACGAAGGAGAGGAGTTCAGGGTAATGCGGGCCCGCCTGCGAGCAGCTTGCTGGCGCATCCGGATGCTCCGGGGGCTGCGGCTGGCCGCGCGCGGATTCACCGCTTGCCTGCTCCTCAGCCTCCCGCTCCTCCCAGCGCGCAGCCTTCTCCCCCTGCCGGCTTCCCTCCTGCTCGGAGCGCTGGGGACGCTCGGCGTCATCGGCGGATTCGCCGTTGGCCTGCTCCGACGGCTCGACCCCTTCGACACCGCGCGCCTCCTCGACGGCCGTCTCAGCCTGCAGGATCGCCTGGCCACCGGGGTCGAGCTGGCCAGCCGCCCGTCACGGAGCGCGGTCGAGCTGGCGGCCCTGGCCGAGGCCAGGGCCATCAAGCCCGATGTGCGCCGGGCCCTCCCCCTTCACCTGCCGGTCCGGCATCTCCTCCCCGCGGGCGCTGCCCTCGCCGCCGCTCTCCTCCTCCTCGCCCTTCCGCCCGTTCACTGGGACCGAACCCTCGCGACAGGGGCACCCGAAGCCCCGGTGGCTCAGGAGGGGGAGCCGGCGCCGGAGCGGAGGGCGCCCGAGCCGCCTCGGTCGGCGGGGTCGGCCCTGGCCGAGGCTGTGAAGCCGCGGGACCGCGGAATGAGCCAGAGCTTCGCCCCGCCCACCCATATGGGCGGGGAGGGGGCGGCCGAGTTCCGCGACACGCCCCTGTCCGGTCGGCGGCCCGACTTCGGGTCCTTCATCCGGGAGGGGGACGATCGGCTCAAACTGCTCGGGAAGCCAGGCTCCATCCCCGACCTGAGGCAGGACTTTACCCGCACGCCCTACCAGGTGGCCGTGGGCCGGATGCGGGAGATGCTCGGGGAGCGGTCCCTGAAGGACCTCTCCCTCGAGGAGCTGAAGCACCTCCTGTCAGAGATGGACCGGATGGCCCGGCGCAGCGGCAGCAGCGGCCTGTACGCTGATGACTTCTCCGGGGACCTGGAGGGGAGCGTGGGCGGTGCCCGGGAGGAGGCCCTCCGGAATCTGGAGCGGGCGCTCTCCGGGCTCCGCGAGCGGGACGAGAGCGGGGGCGCGGGCCGGGGCCGGGACAGGCGGGACCTGGAGGGGGCGGGCCGCCTCCCGCCCGCGGGCGGCGAGGACTGGGGGGAGGCCTCGGACGGCTCCGAGATGGACTTCGACGGGATGGGGAACGCGGGCTCGTTCCCCGGGACCGGCCCCTCCCCCAGCACCCGGCGGCTCCCCACGCCGCGCCTGCGCGGGGGGAGCGTGGACACCACCCTGCGGGGCCAGGTGCGGGACGGCGCGACCGAGTCCTACAACACCAACGTGGTGGGACGGGGGGACCGGGGTACCTCGCGACTACCCACGACCCAGGTCCTGACGCGGTACCGCCAGATGATGGAGGAGGCCCTCACCAAGGAGCCCATCCCCCCCGACTACCGGGAGCAGGTGAAAAAATACTTCGACGCCCTGGAGGCCCAGCGCTAGGGGCGGCCCCGGGCGCGGGCAGACGGTTGCCGCGCAGCATTTTCCAGCCAGAGTTTCGCCGGAAACTGGAGATCCTAAACCTGGTCTCCCGCAAGCACATGCGGGGGCGGGGCAAGGGGGAGCGGCGCGGGCCGAAGCGGGGGAGCGGGGTCGAGTTCCACGACTTCCGCCCCTACGCGGCCGGCGATGACCTGCGGTACCTGGACTGGAATATCTTCAGCCGGCTGGACCGCCTGGTGCTGAAGCTGTTCATCGAGGAGGAGGACCTCTGCCTCCACCTCCTCCTGGACGCCAGCCGGTCCATGGTCTTCGGCGAGCCCTCCAAGCTCACCTACGCGGCCCGGGCCGCCGTTGCCCTCTCCTACGTCGCCCTGTACAGCCACGAGCGGGCCGCGCTGGGGATCCTGGGGGAGGGGCTCTCCTCCATCTCCCGGCCCGTCCGCGGGCGCTCCCAGATCTTCACGGTCCTGGAGCACCTGGGCGGGCTGACGCCAGGGGGAAGGACCAATCTGAACCTCGCCCTCACCGCCTACGCCCGCACCGCCCGCTCGCCGGGTCTGGCCATTCTCTTCACGGACCTCCTGGATGCCGGCGGCTTTGAGGCGGGCCTGGCTGCCCTCCTGGGGCGGGGCTTTGAGCCGGTCCTGATCCACGTGCTGGCGCCGGCCGAGCTGGACCCGCCCCTGCGGGGGGACCTTCTGCTCACCGACGCCGAGACCGGGGAGCGGCGGGAGGTGGCGCTCACTCCCACGACCCGCCAGGGCTACCTGGAGAACCTCCGGGACCTGTGCAATAGAGCAGAAGATTTCTGCCGCCGGAGCGGCGTGGACTACTTCCGGGTGAGCACGGCGCTGCCCTTTGAAGATCTCATCCTGACCCACCTGGTCCGTGGGGGGGTGTTGGCATGAGCTTCGGCAACCCCCTGGCTCTCCTCTTTCTCCTGGGGGTGCCCCTCCTCCTCATCCTGTACACGGTGCGCCGCCGCCGGCTGGGGGCGACCGTCAGCAGTCTTCTCCTGTGGAGTTTGCCGGCGGGCGAGCCGCAGGGCCGGACTCTCTTCCGGCGCCTCCGTCTGCCCCCGATCCTTCTCATTCAGATCCTCCTGGTCACGGCCCTGGCCCTGGCCCTGGCCCGCCCCGGCTTCCTCACCCGGACCGTCGGATTCGGCCGGGCCGTCCTCATCGTGGACACCTCTGCCAGCATGCAGGCGACCGACGAGCGCCCGTCCCGCTTCGCCCGCGCGCTGGGCGAGGCGCGGACTGTCATTGACCACCTGGTCTTGGGGGAGGAGGCTATCCTCATCGAGGCTGGGCCCCGGCCGACGGTGGCGGTCCCCCTCACGCGGGAGGTCGGCGAGCTGCGGGCTGGGCTCACACGGCTCAGGCCGCAGGACGGCGGGGCCGACCTGGCCGCGGCGCTGCGCCTGGCGGCCGCCTTCGCCGAGGGGGCGGGCCCGACTGAGGTCCACCTGTTCACCGATCGAGCCAGCGGCCAGACCCTGCCGCCGCCGCCCCTCACCGTGGACCTCCGGGTCCATGCGGTGGGCGGGCCGGCCTCCAACGTGGCCATCACCGGACTCCGGGTCCGGAAGAACTACTACTCGGGGGCGCAGCACGAGCTGTTCGTCGCTCTGGCCAACACCGGCCGGGAGAGCGTCACCTTCCCGCTGGTGGTGACCCTGGAAGGCGCGCGGCTCAGCCGGCAGCAGGTGACGCTGCCCCCGCAGACCCGCCGGTCGCTCATCGTCCCCTTCAGCCACCGGGGGGGCGGGACCTTGGAGGTGACGGCCGAGGTGGGGGACGCCCTGGCCGTGGACAACCGCGCCTGGGCCCTCCTGCCGCCGCCCCGCACGTTGCGGGTTCTCCTGGTGACCCACGGCAACCTGTTCCTCGAGCAGGCCCTGCGGTCGGATCCTCAGGTGGAGCTGGCCACCACCGTGCCGTCTCTCTTTGAGGGGGACCCCCGCGGCTACGACGTGGTCGTCCTGGATGGGGCTGCCCCCGCGATGCTCCAGCGGGGCCGCTACGTCCTGGTGAACGCCGTGGCCGGCAACACCCCCCTGGAGGTGATGGGAACGATCCGGAACCCCGTGATCGTTGACTGGGACCGGAGCCACCCCGCCATGCGGTTCCTGGACCTCTCCCAGGTCCTCATCGAGGAGGCCCTGCGGGTCCGCCCGCTCGCGGGGAGCCGGACCCTTATCGAGTCCACCCTCACCCCGTTGGCCCTGGCCTTCGAGGAGGGCGGGTCGCGCATTGTCTTCGTCGGCTTCGACCCGCTTCGGTCCGACCTGCCGCTGCGGGCCGCTTTCCCCCTCTTTCTGAGCAACGCCGTCCGGTGGCTCTACCCCACGCGCCTGGAGGACCTGCCGCTCCAGACTGCCACGGGCCACCCGCTCACCGTGGCGGTGCCGCCGGGGGTCGCGGGAGTCCGGGTCACGGCGCCGGACGGCATGGTGCGGGAGGTCCCGGTGGTGGGGGGCGGGGTGGCTCTCGCGGAGACGGCGGCCGCGGGGATCTACCTCCTCCAGGCGGGGGAGTGGGAGCAGCGGGTGGCGGCCAACCTTGTGGACGAGGCCGAAAGCGATCTCACGCCCCGCCTGAGCCTGCCCCCCGGGGGGGGCGGCGAGGAGGGCGCGCGGGCCTTCCAGGTCCACCGAGAGCTCTGGCCGCTCCTGGCGGGCCTCGCCCTCGCCCTCCTCCTTCTGGAGGCCTTCCTCTTCTCCCGGTCGGCCCGCCCCATTCCCCGGGGCGCCCTGGCGGTCCGGGGGGCGGTGGCTGCCCTCTGCCTCGCCGCTCTCCTCCTCCCCCAGGTGGAGGGCCGGGGGGACCGCCTGAACGTTCTGTTCCTGCTGGACGAGTCGGACAGCGTCCCCTACAGCGAGCGGCTGGCCGCCCGGCAGTTTGTCCGGGAGACCCTGGCCGCCATGGGGAAGGAGGACCGGGCCGGCGTGGCGGCGTTCGCCGAGGCCGCCCGCGTGGAGCTCCCGCTGGATAAGGGGGTGCGCCCGCTTCCCCGGCCGGGTGCCGAGCCGGGCCGCCAGACCAACCTGGCGGAAGCGCTCACCTTCGCCCTGGCCGCCTTCCCGCGGGATGGGGCCCACCGGGTGGTCCTCCTGACCGACGGGAACGAGAACCGCGGGGACGCGGTGGCCGAGGCCCTGCGGGCCCGCGAGCGGGGGGTGGACCTCTACGTCAGACCCATCGGGGGGTGGCGGGACGCCGAGGTTCTGCTGGAGCGGATGCTCCTGCCCCGGGAGGTGAAGCGGGGGGAGTCCTTCGCCGTGCGTGTGGTGGCCTGGGCGTCCGCCGCGGCCTCGGGCCACCTGAGCCTGTACCGGGACGGGAAGTTCGTGGGGAGCCAGAAGGTGGAGCTGGAGCCGGGCAAGAATGTCTTTGCCTACCGGCAGACCCTGAGCGGCACCGGCTTTCACGTCTACCAGGCTGCCCTGGAGGTGGGGAACGATACCCTCGAGGAGAACAACCGCGCGGCCGGGGTGGTGGCCGTCCGCGGGCAGCCGAAGGTCATGGTGGTGGATCGGGATCCGGAGCAGGCCCGCCACCTCCTGGGAGCGCTGCGGGCGCAGGAGATGGAGCCGGTCCTGGTGGAGCCGGCCAGATTCCCCCGCGACCTCCCCCCCCTCCTGGCGTACGACGGGGTCATCCTGAGCAATGTCTCCTCCCTGCGCTTCTCCCGCCAGCAGATGGAATTGGTGCGCACCTACGTGCGGGACCAGGGGGGCGGCCTCGTCATGCTGGGAGGGGAGGAATCGTTCGGCGTGGGCGGCTACTTCCACACGCCGGTGGAGGAGGCGCTCCCGGTCACCATGGAGGCGCGGCAGAAGCTGGATGTGCCCTCGCTGGCCGTGGTGCTGGTCATTGACCGCTCCGGCAGCATGGAGACCAGCGTGGACCGCTTCACCAAGCTCGATCTGGCCAAGGAAGCAGCCCAGCTCGTGGTGGAGCTCCTGGACGAGCGGAACGAGGTGGGGGTGCTGGCCTTCGACACGGCCAACTCGTGGGTTGTCCAGATGGCCCGGGCGGAGCGGAAGGATCACATTATTAACGAGATCGGCTCCATCAAGTCCGGGGGGGGGACCGACATGTTCCCGGCCCTGAAGGAGGCCTACGAGACCCTCTACGGCCGGGACGCGCTGCTGAAGCACCTCATCGTGCTGTCCGACGGGCAGGTGGCCGCGGCGGACTTCAGCGGTCTCGTCCGCCGGATGACCAAGGACAAGATCACCGTCTCCACCGTGGCCATCGGGCGGGATGCCGATGTCCGACTCATGCGGGACATCAGCCGGTGGGGGCGGGGCCGCTTCTACTTCACCGAAGACCCCCAGAGCATCCCGCGAATCTTCACGCTGGAGGCGCAGCTCGCCAGCAAGTCGGCCATCATCGAGCGCCCCTTCCGGCCCGTCCTGACCCACGGGCACCACGAGATCCTCCGGAGCGTGGACTGGCGGGAGGTCCCGCCGCTGGGCGGGTACGTAGCCACCACCCCCAAGGTCACCGCGGAGGTCCTCCTGGCGTCACCGCAGGGGGACCCGGTCCTGGCCGCCTGGCGCTTCGGGGTGGGCCGGGCGGCGGCCTTCACCTCTGACCTGAAGGCGAAGTGGGGGGTCCTGTGGCTGCGGTGGCCCCCCTTCAGCCGCTTTGTGGCCCAGATGGTCCGCTGGACCCTCCGGACCAAGGACCGGGCCGACGTGGTAACCCACGTGGCCTTCCGGGACGGGCGGGGGATCGTGAGCCTGGAGGCGGCCAACCCCCAGGGGGAGTTTATCAATTTCATTGAGGCCGAGGCGGGGATCATCGGCCCAGATGGGGGCCGGACGGTCATTCCCCTCACGCAGGGGGCGCCGGGGCAGTACGAGGGGACCTTTCCGGCGGAGGAGCAGGGGGCGTACCTCATCGGGGTAGCCCAGCGGCGGCAGGGGACGATGATCGGCTCCGAGATCGGCAGCCTCGTCCTCCCCTACTCCCCGGAGCACCGGAACAGCGGGGTCAACCAGCCCCTCCTGGCCAAGCTGACCTCCCTCACCGGGGGTGGGTTCCTGGAGAAGCCGGAGGAGGCCTTCCGGGTGAATCGGCGGCTCAGCCGGCAGCCGCGGGACGTCTGGCCCTTCTTCCTCGGGGCGGCCCTTCTCCTTTTTGTTGCTGAGGTGGCGGCCCGCCGGCTCCGGGAGGTGCGGGGCGGCGGAGGGCCCGCTGGAGGGGGGGCGGCCGGGGGGGAGGCCGCCGGGATGGCCGTCACGATCGTCAGGGGGAGGAAATGGAGGTGAGCGTGCCAGCGTGGCGGCGCCTGGCGGGAGCGGTGACCCTCTTCCTCCTTCTCGCGCCGGCCCCGGCACGCGCGGAAGCGCCGGCCCCGCGGGTGCTCGTCTTGCTGGTCCCCCTCGCCAGCCCGACGGAAGCGCCGGACCCGCTGGTGGGGGAGGGCCTCATGGATCTCCTTGGCTGGGGGATGGGCCGCACCTTTGGCCTCCAGCTCACGGAGGCGCGGGCGGTGACGGCCGCGCTAGAGGCGCGCCAGACCGCCTGGGGAGCGCCGGTACGGCCGGCCGTGGCTGCCGAGGTGGCCCGGGGCCTCGGGGCGGGCGCCGCCCTCCTCGGGACGTTCCGCCTCGAGGAGGACCGGCTCGCCCTGGGGGCTACCTTCCTGGATCTGCGTGGACCGGGGGTCCGGGAGGAAGCGTTCTCCGAGACAGCGGTCCCGTGGGCTGAGGGCTCCCGGGCGCTGGAGCGGATGGTGCGGGCCCTGGCGAAGTTCCTGGGAGTGACCCTCGGGCCGGCCGGCGAGCGGCGCTTGAGTCAGGCCTTCCAGCGCCCGACCCCAGCAGCAGCAGCGCTGCGCCGCTACGCGACCGGCCGCGCGACCCTGCGGGCGGGGACCACCGAAGGGCTGGAGCAGGCGGCGGACGCCTTCGCCCAGGCCGGCGAGATTGACCCTGCCTTCGGCCTGGCCTTCTTCCGGCAGGGCGAGGCCCACGAGGCGGCCTCCAGCCGCTGGCGGGCCGCCGGGGCCTACCGGCGGGCCATTCACGTGGATCCTGCCTTCGCCGAGGCCTACAAATCGCTGGGCGACCTGCTGGCCAAAAGCCCCCGGCGCCTCTACGAGCAGGCGGTGGAGGCCTACGGCAAAGCGGTGGAGGCAGATCCGGACTACGCCGATGCCTACGTGGGCCTGGGGGACGCCCTCTCGGCCACGGGTCGCTTCGACGAGGCGGTCCGGGAGTACCGGCGCGGCCTGGGGATTGACCCGCTCAACCCCCGGGTCCACTACAGCCTGGCCCGCATCCTGTACACGGAGAAGGGGCTCTACCACGAGGCTGTGGAGGCCTACCAGCGCGCCCTCACGCTGGAGCCCACCTTCGTGGAGGCGCACATCGGCCTGGGCGACCTGTACGAGGAGAAGGGGCTCTATCGGGAAGCCATCGCCACCTATCGGCAGGCGCTGGCCCTGAAGCCAAAGCATCCCGGGGCCCTGTATGCCCTCGCCCTGGCCTACGAAAAGGTGAGCCCCAAGGAGGCGGTGGCCCGCTGGGAGGAGTACATCAAGGTGGCCTCGGAGCTTCCGGGCGAGAAGGAGTGGATTGACATCGCCGAGCAGCACCTGAAGAAGATGCGCCAGAAGGCGGTGGAGCAGGAGAAGCGGCGATAGCTGGCCATACGCCATGAAGCTTCCAGCAATCCAAGGCGTGATTCGAAGACGCATCTTGGTCAATTTCCGGGTCGACCCCGCTGGAGGGATATCGATCATGAGTGGCACAGTGCTGCCGATCTCTACGTGTGAAACGTGGCCAAGCAATACGCCGATGCCCCCGCCGGGACGCTGCGCGGCCCCCAAGGTCGGCGGCAGTCCGAGAGGCAGGCGGGGGGCCGTATGAGCAACGAAATTCGTGAGGTGGAGCAGCAGGCGGCGGCGTTCCGGGAGGGCTTTGCCCGGATCGAGGCGGAGATCGGGAAGGTCATCGTGGGCCACCGGGAGACCGTGCACGAGACGCTGCTCTGCCTCTTCTGCGGCGGCCACGTCCTCCTGGAGGGGGTCCCGGGGCTGGGCAAGACCCTCCTGGTGAAGGCCCTGGCCCGGTGCCTGGAGCTGGCCTTCTCCCGGATCCAGTTTACCCCCGACCTGATGCCGGCCGACATCATCGGGACCAACGTGGTGGTGGAGGACCCGGAGGGGCGGCGCCAGTTCCAGTTCCAGCGGGGACCCCTCTTTGGTCAGGTGATCCTGGCAGATGAGGTGAACCGGGCCACGCCCAAGACCCAGTCAGCCCTCCTCGAGGGGATGCAGGAGCTGACGGTGACGGTGGGGCGGACCCAGCACCCGCTGGGGCGCCCCTTCTTCGTCCTGGCCACGCAGAACCCGATCGAGATGGAGGGGACCTACCCCCTCCCGGAGGCGCAACTGGACCGGTTCTTTTTTAAGCTCAAAGTCCGGTACCCCTCCCGCGCAGAGCTGGGGGAGATCGTGGATCGGACGACGACGGTCGCCGAGGAGAGCCTCGCGCGCGTGTTGAGCGGCCCCCTGGTGGAGAAGTACAAGGGCCTGGTCCGGGCCGTCCCGGTCGCGTCGCACGTGAGGGATCACGTCGCTCGTCTCACCCTGATGACCCACCCGGACTCTTCCGAAGCCCCGGCCTCCGTCAGGAAGTACGTTCGGTATGGCTCCTCCCCCCGGGGCGCCCAGGCCCTGGTGCTGGCCGCCAAGACCGAGGCCCTCCTGGCCAACCGCTTCCACGTCAGCGTGGAGGACATCCACCGGGTCGCCTACCCCGCCCTCCGCCACCGCCTGATTCTCTCGTTTGAGGGGGAAGCGGAGGGGATTGACACCGACACCATCATCGGCGAGGTCCTGGCGGCGGCGATGCGGGGCGAGACGGCCGCGCGAGAGGCGCTGGCCTAGGAAAGCCCGGTGCTTGTGCGATGAGGCGC
>JAKEHP010000166.1 GCA_022614955.1 Candidatus Methylomirabilota bacterium | reverse complement strand
CCGTCCCCGCTCGTCCCCCTGCCCCTCAAGCTCCATCCGGATGAGGGGCAGCTCCCGATGGGTCAGGTCCCAGGGGGAGGCGTGGGCGGTGAAGGCGAGGGTGCCGCCTTCGGAGCGGGCGACTGTGCAGGGGGCCAGGGGGAAGATGCCGCGGGTATGGTAGTACAGGAGCGGCAGCGGCAGGTCGCAGTCATAGAGGGTGAGACCGGGGCGGGGGACACTGAGAAGCCGCAGCAGCGCCGGCTGCCGCTCCGGGTCCAGGAGGCGGCACTGCAGGACCGCCACCTGCTCGCCCGACCAGAACTCCTGCCGCCGGGTCATCCCCACCGGCTCGGCAACCTTTGCCCGCGCCAGCTCCCGGACCCCTGCCCGCAGCGCCTCCCGGTCCCCCCGAAGGTGGAAGGGGGGCCGAAAGAGGTCCTCCAGCCGGTGGCTCCGCCCCTGCTCGTCCACCAGCCAAACCACCATGCAGCCCGAGCCCGGGTAGCAGTCGAAGAGCCACCCGGTGAGCGGGAGGGAACTGCCGACAGCAGCGGCCGGGGGAGACGAACCGGAGAGCACGGAACACCTCGGACTGGGAATTGTGGTGCGACGCCGGGGCCTCAGCGGGGTGGCCTGTCCAACCTCACGCGAGAGTATCGAGCCAGGACTTGAGCGCCCGGAAGTGCCGCCGCTTCACCGCGGGGGGGACGGCGGCGTTCGCCGGGCTGGTCGAGGGAAGGACGAAGACGGGGGCGCCCGCTAGCCTCACCGCCTGCGGGCCGAAGCGGCGGCAGGCCCCCTTCCCGAAGTAGCCCTCGAAGGCGGTCTTCCCGTTGAAGCAGACGGCGCGGGGCGTGAGCCGCTTCACGAGCCGCGCGAGGCGCTGGTGGCCGGCGGCAAACTCTGCCGGCTTCACGTCCCCCGCCCCCCGCGACGGCCGCTTCACGATGTCGGTGAGGCCGTAGCCGAAGGCCGGCATCCGGGCGTCTTCTTCGGGCGTCAGGCGAACCGGCGTCAGCCCTCCCTCGTGCAGGAGCCGCCAGAAGGCGTTGCGCGGGTTCGCGTAGTAGTGCCCCGCTGCCGCCGAGATGATCCCCGGGTTGATCCCCACGAACAGCAGCCGGAGCCCCGGCGCGACGTGGTCAGGCAACGGCCGGGGACCGCCCGCGCGCCGCGTCACCCGCGTCGCTCCAGACGACGCGCGACCGGGCTCCAGTGCTCGCGCCACCCCGTCCTGTTCGGCAGCCCCGTGTGTGTGCCTCCTGGCCGCGGCGAGACGCGGCCGGACTGGCCAGACCAGGTTTTCAGCTCAGGGGCGTTGGCGAGCGCCTGAAACACGACCCTTCTGCCGTCATCGTGGTCTCTCGGATTCCGGGTCTAATCAGAAGTCCTCGCCGATGCTGTCGAGGTCATCGAGGCTGAGGATGGGGCCGTACATGACGCTGTCCCGATCGCTGCTCTGGGGCAGCCGGTAATGCATGATGCCGACGTTTTTGGAGACGATTTTCCGAAGCCGCGTGTGGAGCAGGTCAGTATCGGGCGGCTTCCTGAAGTTCACGGGATCCATGCGGGCGCTCGAGACCACGGCAAACCGCCCTTCCCGGCGCGCGGCGAAAGCAAATCGCCATGCGACCGCCTGAATGTACATGTCGGAGGGGGTAATCCCGATGAGGATCGCCTCCGGATCATTTGCTAGCTGCGGATACTTGCGCTTCATCAGCGCGATCAGCTCCTCCGCGATGAGTTGTCGCCGATCGGTGTTCACCACCCCGGGTTCTAGCTGGACTACACCCAGCGTTTCAATCGCCAATCCGTATTTGTCTCTGTAATGGGTCACCAGGTACTCCACCGAGGCCAACGGAAACTCCCCGAGCGGCACGAAGTACACCCGCCCCACCCCCTGCAACGGTCGCGGGGAGGTCGTGGCAGGACGTGACCGCTTCTCCTCGCGGCTCCGCGGGCCGGCCGCCTGGCAGATCTTCGTGATGTCGCGCCAGTCATAGTCCGGGAGCAGCTTGACTGGCGTGCGCTGTGATTGTCCCGCGAGGGACTTCAGGCTCTCGATTCGATCCCCCGGGTTCGGGTGAGTGGACAGATACGCCAGAAGTCCTGGCGCTTCCCCGCCCTCCTTCCGGAGCACCTCGAAAAATGCGATCATCCCCGCGGGATCGATCCCGGCCGCGAGAAGCATCCGCATCCCCTTGGCATCCGCCTCCTCCTCGTTCTGCCGGCTATATCGCAGCGTCCCGAGCGCGCGGGCACTTTCCAGGCCGTAGGTCATCGCTCCGCTCGCGTCCCCGGCCAAGGCAGCGATCAGGAGTCCGGTGGACGCGTGCTGGAGCAGCGCGCGCGTGGCGTGGCGTTGGAGGATGTGCTGCAACTCGTGGGCAAGAACGCCGGCCAGCTCCTCGGCACTTCGGGTCCGCTCCAGTAACCCGCGGAAGATCACGACGTACCCACCGGGGGCCGCGAAGGCATTCACGGTGGGGTCGTTCACCACCATCACCCGAAAGGTGTAGGGGGGTCTCGGAAGTGGAGCGATCAGGGTCGCGATGATGTCACCGATCATCCGCGCGCGGGTCGGGTCCGCGCACCGCTTCTCCGGCGGGGCCAGGTGTTCGACGACCGCCTGCCCAAGGCGCTCTTCCCACGAGACCGGGACACGGGATGCCACAAGCGCCGCCATCGCAGGGATGCCCCAGAGGTACAGGGCCGTCGCGATCCCGATGGCGCCGAGGGCCGCGAGGAGGGTGAGCTTGGCCCGCAGCTTGCGACGGGCGGGATCGTGGAAATATGTTGCCAGCTTCGGCGCGACCCGATGCAGCGCAGTCAGGAACGCCGCGTCGGAAACCAGGAGCACCTCCGGGGTCTCCCCGCCCCTCTCGAGGCGCACCTGTTCGCCGGCGTAGAAGCCCTGGGTCTGGCGGATCTCCTCGTATGGCCACCAGAGCGTCGTGCCGCTGTCGGTGGTGACCTCCAGGCCGCTTTGCATCAGCCGGATCGTCGCCCGGTGGCGCGCGGCGGTCTTGCCGTCCAGGTAGTACCCTTGCCAGTCGGTCCGCATCAGCGTCGCCCCATTGCCGCTAATGCCCTCACCCTGTCAGGCCGAATCGCATCGCGCTGGTGAACGGCAGGAGATTTCCGCGGAGAGGTATCCCAGAGTGGAGAATGCGAGACCGGTCTAGCCGAGGGCGAAATCCACATCCAGGAAGCCAGCGAGGCCTTCCCCAGTGGCAGTCGCAACCTGCGCTTCCTGCTGGATGCCTGCCAGGTCCAGGGGGCCCTCAAGGGTCAGGTACGCGCAGGCGAACCGGGCGTTTCGGACCAGGACCCATGGCCAGCCCAGGCCCAAGGTCACGACCAGCAGGAGCAGATTCCCCAGTCTCAGCAGGAGGAGGCGCCCACCCGTGACCGTTGAGTGGAAGCGGGCGACGCCACAGGAGGTGTGGTCCCAGAAATAGCGCTGCTTCTTGGCCAGGAACCAGAACCAATACAGACCCAGGGTCGGGAGGAACAGCAAGAGCGCCAGCACAAAGCTGCCGAAAAGGTCCCGCCCGCTTCCATCGAAGTCAAATTTCCGGTTGCCGAGGTGGGAGTGGGACGTCATGAAGGCGTATCGCCTGGTGTCGAAGAATGGGTAGTACAGGCCCAGCGTGACCGGGGTGAGGAGCGCGCCCCTCACGAAGAGCTTCATGAAGTCTGCCACCCGACCCCGGAACGAGAATCGGATCCCGCGCCACGAGGTCCGGCTCAGGCGATACCGGCGCGCGCCGACCATCGCCAGGGGGACAAACACCATGATGATGCCGTACGCAAGGACCGCCGCCACAGCCTTCACCACGACCCCCAAGTCCAGCAGATCCGGCACGAAATTCAAGAGAGCGAGAGGGATGCCGAACACCAGCATTGCCTTCAAATAGCCGTTGAGCAACTCCCTCCCCGTCCCATGGTAGGCGAAGCGATCACCCTCGAACTCGGTCTCACTCAAGAGATAGTTCCGGACCCTGACCCTGCCCCAGAAGGAGTAGATGCCCAGCGTAATGATGGTCAGGAAGATGTTGACGATGTGGATTCCGAAGAGCGATCCTCCCGCGCCATGGAAGGAGAGCCGGCGGATCCGACCTGCGTCTGCCTCGGCTTGTGGAGGGCTCCACTGGGCGTGTGGAAGCGGCTGGGTTGGCGGCAGGGAGGGAGCTGCCGGTCTCCTGACCTGAACTGGCGGCGGGCCGGGACGCGGTGCCGGGGCATCCACCGCGGCGCCGCAGGATTTGCAGGTCGGGCCGGGCATCTGCATCAAGCCGCACTTGGGGCATTTCATCCCAAACACGGGAACCCTACCCTCCGCTGTTCTGCAAGCTCCCTCGGGGCGATCCCGCCTGGCGCGGCATGGTCCGACAACCGCGCGAACCCTAGCCTCGGGGAAGGGGGCCTAGGGCAACGGGCAACTCTGCTCTCCGTTGCACGTCTGCCATTGCCGGCGCGGGTGCAAAAGTCGTTCCACAGCCCCTGGCGAGGCGTTACCCCGTGAGAAGTACGGCGTCGGCCTCAACTTCAATCAGCATGTCCTCCGAGATCAACTTCCTGACCTCGACCATCGTGGTTGCGGGCGGGGCCGCACCAAAGAACTCCTGGTGCGCTCTGCCGAATTCGGCCCAGCGCGAGATGTCGGTGACGAACATCCTTGTCCGCGTCACCGCGGCCCGACTGGTCCCCAGCTCCTGAAGCGCCCGGTCAATAATCTCGAAGCATCTACGCGCCTGGCCGTACGCATCCCCAGGGGCGTAGGTTCCGCCGCCCGGCGCCACAGGAGCCGTCCCGCTCACGAAGACATGATTCCCGGCGAGCACGGCACGACAGTACCCGACCTGCTTCTCCCACTCTGCTCCGGAGAACACGCGCCGCACGCTCATCCCATACCTCTGCGCGCAGGTGCCGGGGAAGCGGTTGCCAGCGGCTGCACCGGTTCCTCCCCGCGCGGTGCCGCCCGGGTAGTCTTGGAAGTTGGGCGGCGGGGACAGTGAAGGCGCTGCACGCTCTCTTACTTATCCTCATCTGGTGTTGCAGGCGCAAGCAGTTTCTGCTCCAGGCGCGTCAGGGCCTTCTGATGCTCCAGGAGGACGGAGACCAGGATGGCCTCCAGCGGGCTGAGGCGGGAGGCGTAGGCGGCGGCCGCCACGTGGAACTTGGCGGCGCAGAACATGGCCTCCAGCGCCTCCTGATCTTCCTTCCGCAGGGCCCGGCGGAACTTCCCCCAGGACTGGAACTCCTCCTCGATGGCGCGGCTGATCGGCATCACGGTGCGGCCCATCGCAGCCCCCTTTCTCGCCCCGTCAGTCCCCTCGCCAGACGGGGCTGAGGCTGAAGAACGGGAGGAGACTTCCCTCCTCCACCGCGAGAGGCGGCAGGGCGGGCGCGGGCGGCTTGACCCGTCTCAGGCGCACCTCCCCCTCCTCCCGGGTCACGGCGATGACCCCCTCCGACGCGGCCGTGAGGCAGGCGGTGAGCCGCGGCAGCCGTGCCGTCTCGGGCTCGGTGAGATGGGTCCCCAGGACCGGGACGGCCCGGGCCGCCACGCGCCGCACCGCGGTCGCCGTCCGCTCCAGGAGCCGCATCGCCTCCCGCTCCGGGACATTCTCGTCGTGGAAGAGGTCGCTCCACCCGGCCACCACCACCAGGGCGGGGCGCTCGGCCAGGACCGCCGCGGCCAGCCGCTCGCAGAGGAGCGTCTCCAGTTGATGGCAGGTGAAGGCGCGACTCACCTTCAGGCGGCCGAGGAGGCCCCGGGCATCGGCCCCGGCCCGCCGCGCGATCCGGACGAGGATGTAGGGGTTGAAGGCGTTGGCCCCGTCCACATAGAGGACTCGGCCTCCCCGGAGGAGCCGCCGGGCGGCGAAGGCTGTCCCGAGTTGCAAGGTGAGGCGGGAGCCCGTGAGGAGCAGGAGCCTTGGGGGCGGCTCGCCCAGCAGGTCGTGGAACGTGACGGGCCGGCGGCCGGGACCAGCCAGGGGTGAGGAGGTGATCATGGTCCCAATATACTAAACAGAAGTTTGGCTGTCAAGAGCCTGGAGGAAATAGGGTCCAGGGAGCATCTTGTGGGGTAAAGCAGATCGGCCCCGCGTTTTTTCCCTTGGGCCGGGGGCCCGGGAACGCTACAAAGGAAGTGCCGCCGCCGGCCTCAGCCGAGGCGCCGTAGATAGTGATGGCGGCCGCCCCAGGATGAACGCCCTGGCGGTCGGATGGACGCAGGAGAAGGGAGGGGGGGAGGCGCCATGAAAATCCTGGTGACGGGAGGCCGAGGGTTCATCGGCTCGCATATTATTGATGAGCTCGTGAAGGGCCAGGACGAGATCTTCTGCCTGACGCGGACCCCTGCTGCCCCCCACCGGTGGGGGGACCGGGTCAAGACGGTGGCGGGGGACGTGACCGACGAGGTCTCCCTGAAGGCGGCCACCCGCGGGATGGACTGCGTCGTCCACTGCGTCCAGTTCCCCAACCATCCGGTGGAGAACCCGCGCAAGGGCCACACCTATATCAACATTGACGGGATGGGGACGGCGCGGCTGGTCTGGGCCTGCGTGGACAACGAGGTGAAGCGGTTCGTCTACCTGAGCGGGGCGGGGACCTCGCCGGTGAAGACCGAGCCGTGGTTTCAGGCCAAGGTCATGGCGGAGGAGCGGATCCGGCTGAGCGGGATGCAGTACGTCATCCTCCGCCCCTCCTGGGTCTACGGCCCGGAGGACCGGAGCCT
>JAKEHP010000165.1 GCA_022614955.1 Candidatus Methylomirabilota bacterium | reverse complement strand
CCGGGCGGTGGGGATCCACCTGATCGTGGCGACCCAGCGCCCCTCGGTGGATGTCATCACCGGCGTCATCAAGGCCAACTTTCCGGCCCGGCTCTCCTTCCAGGTCTCCTCCAAGGTGGATTCCCGCACGATCTTGGACGTGAACGGGGCGGAACAGCTGCTGGGGAGTGGCGACATGCTCTTCCTCCCCCCCGCCTCCTCGAAGCCGGTCCGGATCCACGGTTGCTTCGTCTCCGAGATGGAGATCCGCCGGGTGGTGAAGTTCCTCAGCCGGTTCGAGCATCCCGCCACGGCTCCCCTCCCCCAGGCCGGGCCGGAGGTGGAGCGGGAGGGGGTCTCGGCTGCGGACGATCCCCTCTACGGGCAGGCCAAGGAGCTGGTCATCCAGACGCACCAGGCCAGTATCTCCATGCTCCAGCGGCGACTGCGGGTGGGGTTCAACCGGGCCGCCCGCCTCCTGGACCAGATGGAGCGGGACGGGATCGTCACCCCCATGGACGGCCCGCGACCTCGGGAGGTCCTGGTGAAGCCGGCGGAGCCCTAAGATGCCCATGCGCACCCTCTGCGCCCTGCTCCTCGCCGTCGGCCTCCTCCTCTCCGCCGCCGCCCCCCCCGCGGCGACGGACGTGGTGGGCCGGATTGAGGCCCGGTACAGGGCGCTCAGCACCCTGCAGGGGCGCTACCTCCAGACGGCAACGCTCCAGGCGGCCGGCCAAACGGAGCGGGCGGCGGGCCGGTTCTTTCTCAAGCGACCGGCGATGATGCGTTGGGAGCAGGAGAGTCCCGAGCCCCGGCTGCTGGTCGCGGACGGGACCACCCTCTGGAGCTATTCCCCCTTGGACCGGCAGGCGGTCACCCAGCCGGTCGGCCCCACCCTGCAGGCCTCCCCGTCCCTCCACTTCCTCACCGGCATGGCCACGCTCGGCACCGCCTTCACCGTCGCATCGGTTCTGGAGGATGCGGCGGGCGATGCCCTCTTCGTGAGCCTCACGCCCAAGACCCCGGATCCCGCGGTTTACCGCCTCATCGTCCGGGTACGCCGCCAGACCGCCCTGGTGGACCGCCTCACACTCGTGGACGCGTACGAAAACACCACGGTCCTGGAGTTCAGCGACCTCCGGGAGAACCCCCGCCTCCCGGACAGCCTCTTTACGTTCCGCCCGCCCCCGGGGACGGACGTGATCCGTCCTCCTTCTCCCTAGTGAGACTCCAACGAATTGGAGATAATCCTCACGCGACGACTGGGATGCCGGACCACACGACGAGCATCACGAGCGCCCTCGGAGCCGCCGCCCTCTTCCCGGGGCGAGCCGCTCCTCCGCCCGATACCCAGACAGGGCTGCGTCGCGGCTCACCCCGGGCGGGCGGCAGCCGGAGGCGGCCGCAACCGTACGTCCTGGTACGCTCCGGACCGCCGCGGGCCCCACCCGCAGGGTGGTCGGAGAACAACGTGAGGCGACGTCAGTCGGCCCGGCACTAAGTGGGTCGGCAGATGCCGGCGGTAATGGGCAGGAATTCTCCGTTGCCTCCCGGCGCGCCCGCTGTTGTAGCTCAGTCAATATCTCAGTGTAACTGCTCAATGAGAATCTCAGGCCTGCGACACGGCGCGGCACTGTAGCGACGTCGGCGGAAACTCTGTTG
>JAKEHP010000164.1 GCA_022614955.1 Candidatus Methylomirabilota bacterium | reverse complement strand
TGTTCGGCGTCACCAAAGTGATGGCCACGGCCGCGCCAGGCACAACGTTGAACCGCTTGATCTGGAGGATGTTCCCCACGGCGTCGTACACGTACTCGGCGGCATTTCCCTGAGGGTCCACCACCCCGACCAGGCGCCCGAGGTCGTCGTAGAGGTACCGGATCTCCTGGGCGGAGACGCCGGAGGCGCCGACCGCGAGGATCAGGAGAGCGCCGAGGACTCTCAGGTATGAGGCTAGGCTGGACATGGAGAGCGTCCCCGCCGCGGCGAACGCGTCGCCGGGGAGCCTAGTGAGGAGCCGGACGATGGGGTGGTCTTTTTAAGCTGAAACGGGTCACGCTGTCAATCGAATTTTTTCCAAGGCTCGCGGTGGCCCCTCGGCGCCTCGGCCCACACCGTCCGGCTTCCCTGCTAGAATCGGCCGGGCCGGAGGCGTCGCGAGCCGCCCGGCGCGGGGGGAGGAATGGCCAGGCTGACCGGGACGGATTTCAGGGCCGCGAGGCCCTCGCCGCTCCTCATCGCCCTCGCGCGCCTCCTGAACCGGATCCTCCTGCCCCGCCACACCACGCTCGATGTCCGCCCGACTGACCTCGCTCTGCTGCGCGGGCTGCCGCCCGGCTGTCTCATCGCCCCGAACCACGCCCACTATGCTGACCCGATGGTGACTTTTGAGTTGGCGCGGCGCGCGGGGCGGCGGGTCATCTACATGGCGACCCGGGAGGCGTTCGACCGCTGGCGAGGAGTGACCGGCTGGTTCCTCCAGCGCCTGGGGGTCTTCTCGGTCAACCGCGGCGGCGCCAACGTGGAGGCCCAGCAGTTCGCCCGCGCGGTCGTCCTCGCTGGCGACTACGACCTCCTGATGTTCCCCGAAGGTGCGATCTACCTCCTGAACGATAGGGTCATGCCCCTCAAGCCCGGCGTGGCCCGCCTCGCCCTTGAGGCCGCCGACGAATGCATCAGACAGGGCCGGCCCCGCCGGATGCTCATCGTGCCTGTTGCGATCAAGTACCGGTTTACCGGGGACATCGCGGCCACCCTCGAAGCGTCTGCCGCACGCCTCGAGGCCAATCTCGTGGGGCAGCCTCGCTCGGGCCCCCTGTACCCCCGCATCGTGGCCCTCGGGACCGAACTGCTGGCCCGGGCGGAGCGGGCCTACGGGCTGATGCCGGCCCCCGGCGAGGAACTCTTCGAGCGCGTCCGCCGGCTTCGGCGGAGCCTCCTGGAGCGCCTGGAGCAGAAGCATTTCGGCCGGATCCGGGAGGGCTTCGACTTCGACCGGGCCCGCAAGATCATCATTCGGATCCAGGGGCGCCTGCTCGGGGCCGGCAGCGCAGGGGACTACTACGGCCCGCCCGTGGCCCCCCCCGATGACCCGTTGGCGGCGGACCTGGAGGCGGCGTCCCTCTGCGCCCGGTCGGTCTCCTTCCACGAGGACTACCTCCTCCCGGACTCGACCCCGGAGCGCATGGCCGAGACCCTGATCAAACTGGAGCGGGAGGTCCTGGGCCGGGAGGTGCGCGCTCCCATCGGAAAGCGTCGGGCGGTCGTTCGGATCGAGCCACCGCTCGATGTGGGGGAATTCATGGCCAGGGAGACCGCGGGCGCATCCCACGAGGACACCATCGAGGCGATTGTCATCCGGCTGCACGAAGTCCTCCAGGGGGCCCTCGACGGCATCGCCCTGGAGATTGCGGGGCGGGCCGGAGGCGCCGGACGCTAGCCGGGGATCGCACAGGGCTCCGGGAGGCGCGGGAGGGGGTCGGGGGAGGCGGGGGCTAAGCGGAGGGAATCGTCAGGCGGACCGGCGGCCGCTTGCAGCCGGAGCGGCGAGGGCGGACAGGGCAGCCTGGATCTCCTCCTGGACGGCAGGGTCGCTCTCGCGGGAAGCGGCGATTTCGAGGGCAGCCTCCGCCTCGGGTCCCCCGATCCGGCCGAGCGCCCAGGCCGCGTGGCCACGGACGAGCGGCTCGGGGTCGGCGAGCGCAGCGGTGAGGGCGGGGACGGCGGCCCGGTCGCGGAGGTTGCCGAGGGCCACGCAGACGTTGCGGAGGAGGCCCCGGCGCTTGGCGCGGGTAATGGGGCTGTGCCGGAACCTGACCCGGAACTCCTCCTCCGTCAGAGCCAGGAGAGGGAGGAGATCGGGCGCGTGTAGGCCCTCCCGCGGGAAGAAGCTGGCCTCGGCGGTGACCGGGGGCTTCGTATTGTAGGGACAGACCTCCTGGCAGATGTCGCAGCCGAAGACGTGGATGCCCACCAGCGGCCTGAGGTCGCGGGGGATGGCCCCCTTGAGCTCAATGGTCAGGTAGGAAATACAGCGCCGGGCATCCAGGATGTAGGGACCCACGAAGGCGTTGGTCGGGCAGGCCTTCAGGCAGAGGGTGCACTGGCCGCAGCGGTCCCGGATGGGCGTATCCGGGGCGAGGTCCAGGTCGGTGAAGAGTTCTCCCAGGAAGAAGTAGGACCCGATCTCGGTGGAGAGGAGGACCGTGTTCTTCCCGAACCAGCCGATCCCGGCGCGGGCGGCGAAGTCGCGCTCCAGGACCGGGCCGGCGTCCACGTAGGCCCGGGCCTGGACGGGATGCCCCACCGCCTCCTCCAGCGCAAGGTGGAAGGTGCCGAGGCGCTCCTCGAGGATCCCGTGGTAGTCATCCCCCCAGGCGTACCGGGCGATCCAGCCCTTGAGACCGTCGTTGCGGGTCGGGCGCTGGTGCGGAGTGTAGTAGTTCAGGGCCACGGAGATGACCGACTTCGCCCAGGGCAGGAACGAGCCGGGGTGCCGGCGCTTGGCCTCGGTCCGGGGCAGGTAGGCCATCTCGCCCGCGTAGCCCTCCCGCAGCCACTCGGCGAAGGCAGCCTCGTGGGGTGGTGGGCTGGCCGGAGAGATCCCCACCAGGTCGAAGCCCTGCCGCCGTCCCAGGTCCTTGACCAGATGCGCGAGGCGCTCCGATTCCGTCACGGGCTCCGTCGGCCGCGGATGCATGCAGGGAGTATGGCACAGGGCCGCCCCGGACCGCAACCCGGGGAGTTTCGCCTTGGCCGCCCCGTGCCCCTGTGCTACGCTCTCCGATGCGGCGCGCCTTTGCGGAGGCGGGATTGGACCTCGAGACCGTCCGGCAGTTGCTGGAAGCCGTCCGGGCCGGCACCACCGGCATCGAGGAGGCCCTGACCCGCCTCAAGTCCCTCCCCTTCGACCCCCTCCCCTACGCCACCGTGGATACCCACCGGGCGTTGCGCCAGGGTTTCCCCGAGGTCATCTTCTGCGAGGGAAAAAGTCCGGAGCAGGTCGCTGGCATCGCCGAGCGCCTCCTGGCCGGGAGCAGCCGCCTGCTCGCCACCCGGGCGACGCCCGCGGTCTACGAGCGCATCCGGACCCTCGCTGCTGACGCCGTCTTCCACGAGGAGGCCCGGGCGATCACCGTCCGGCGGGGGGACGACGATGGTCTACGGGCGGGGCGGGTCTTGATCCTGACCGCCGGGACGGCCGATATCCCGGTGGCGGAGGAGGCCGCGGTCACCGCCGATCTTTACGGGAGCCACGTGGAGACCGTCCACGATGTGGGGGTGGCGGGGCTGCACCGGTTGCTCGCCCAGACGGAGCGCCTCCGCGGGGCCCGCGTCCTCGTGGCGGTGGCTGGGATGGACGGGGTCCTCCCCAGCGTCGTGGGGGGCCTGACGGACCGCCCCCTCATCGCGGTTCCGACCAGCGTCGGGTACGGGGCCTCCCTCGCGGGATTGGCGGCCCTGCTCACGATGCTCAACTCCTGCGCCGCCGGGGTCGCCGTGGTCAACATTGACAACGGCTTCGGCGCCGGCGTCCTCGCCCATCGGATCAACACCCTCGGCGCGTAGAGGGCGAAATGCGCATCGCCTACTTCGACTGCTTCTCGGGGGTCGCCGGCGACATGATCCTAGGCGCGCTGGTGGACGCCGGGGTCCCGCTCACCGTCCTGAAGGAGGCGGTGGCGGCTCTCGACCTGCCCGGCCTCGAGGTCGAGGCGCGGAAGGTGATGCGGATGGGCTTTGCCGCAACGAAGGTGGACGTTCGCACGGGCGAGCCGTCCCGCGAGGCCGACCCCGGGCTCGTGGACGCGGGCCCCTCTCACCACCACGGCCACCGGAGCCTGCCGGACATTTTGAAGACCCTGCGCGTAAGCCGCCTCCCCGACCTGACGCGCGAGCGGGCCACGGCGATCTTCACCCGCCTCGCCGCGGCCGAGGCGGCGGTGCACGGGACGTCCCCGGAGGCTGTCCGCTTCCACGAGGTGGGGGCGCGGGATGCCATCGCGGATGTGGTCGGGGCCGTCGCCGGCCTCGCCGCCCTCGGCGCCGACCGGGTCGAGGCCTCCCCCCTCAACCTGGGCGGGGGGCGGATCGCCACGGCGCACGGCACGCTCCCGGTCCCCGCCCCCGGCACCCTCGAGCTTCTGAAGGGTATCCCCTGCTACGGAAGCCCGGTGGAGGCCGAGCTGACGACCCCCACGGGGGCGGCCATCCTGGCCACCGTCGCCCAAGCCTTCGGCCCGCCGCCGCCCCTGACCGTGCGGGCCGTCGGCTACGGGGCCGGGACGCGGGAACTGTCCGGCCAGCCCAACTGCCTCCGCCTCATCCTCGGGGATGCCCCTGAGCCCGGCGCCACCGACGAAGTGGCCGTCCTGGAGGCCAACATTGACGACATGAGCCCGCAGCTCTTCGAGCCGCTGATGGAGGATCTGTTCGCCGCGGGGGCGCTGGACGTGTACCTGACGCCGGTCATCATGAAGAAGTCCCGGCCGGCGACGGTCCTGACCGTGCTGGCCGAGGCGGGGGCGGAGGGACGCCTCGCCCCCCTCATCCTGCGGGGGAGCACCACCTTCGGCCTGCGGGTGAGCCGACGCGAGCGGCTGAAGCTCACGCGCGAGATCCGGACCATCCGGACCCCGTACGGGCCGGTCGCGGTGAAGGTGGGGCGGCTCGGGGAGCGGACGGTCCAGGTGAGCCCGGAGTTCGAGGACTGCCGGAGGATCGCGGCGGCCTCGGGGGTCCCGATCCGGGACGTCCTGGATGCTGCCCGGGAGGCCGCCCGGCGGGAGATGGGGAGCGGAGGATAAGCCCATGCTGACCATGCTGGAAGAGGCACTGGCCCAGCTCGACCAGGTGGCCGCCCTCATCAAGCTGGAGGAAGGGGTCCACAAGCGGCTGCGGCGGGCGCAGCGGGCGCTCATCGTGTCGGTTCCGACCCGGATGGACGACGGGCGGGTGGAGGTCTTTGAGGGCTACCGGGTTCAGCACGACAACTCCTTCGGGCCCACCAAGGGAGGCATCCGCTACCACCCGGACGTGAATCTGGACGAGGTCACCGCCCTGGCCATGCTGATGACCTGGAAGTGCGCCCTCATGGGCCTGCCCTACGGCGGGGCCAAGGGAGGCGTCCGCTGCACCCCCACGGCCATGTCCCAGGGCGAGCTGGAGCGGATGACCCGCCGCTTCACCTCGGAGATCGTCCTCATCATCGGCCCGGACCTGGACATCCCCGCCCCCGACGTCTACACCAACGAGCAGACGATGGCCTGGATGATGGATACCTACAGCATGCAGCGGGGGATCACGGTCCCGGGCGTGGTGACGGGCAAGCCGGTCCTCCTGGGGGGCTCGCTGGGGCGGCGGGAGTCCACCGGACGGGGCGTCGCCTTCGTGACTGCTGACGCGGCCCGGGAGCTTCGGATCGGCCTCGCGGGGGCCACCGTGGCGGTCCAGGGGAAGGGCAACGTGGGGGGGGTTGCGGCGCGGCTCCTGCATGAGGCCGGCTGCCGGGTGGTGGGCCTCTCCGACTCGAAGGGGGGGATCTACAACAGCAAGGGGCTCGACATTTCCCGGGTGCTCAGGCACCTCCAGGAGGGAGGGCGATTCGCGGACCTCCCGGACGGGGACACAATCACCAACGCCGAGCTGCTGGCCTTGCCCGTGGACATTCTGATCCCGGCCGCCCTGGAGGGGGCG
Source organism: Candidatus Methylomirabilota bacterium (assembly GCA_022614955.1). Taxonomy (GTDB): domain Bacteria; phylum Methylomirabilota; class Methylomirabilia; order Methylomirabilales; family JACPAU01; genus JACPAU01. Next base: position 21,449 of record JAKEHP010000164.1, on the reverse strand, counting down.
ATCCACGAGGGCAACGCGGACCGGATCCGCGCCAAGCTCATCGTGGAGGGGGCCAACGGGCCGACCGCGGCGGCGGCAGACCGGATCCTGGAGGGCAAGGGCACCAGGGTGGTCCCGGATATCCTGGCGAATGCCGGGGGGGTCACCGTCTCCTACTTCGAGTGGGTCCAGGACCTCCAGTTCTACTTCTGGCGGGAGGAGGAGATCAACCAGCGCCTCAAGGAGCTGATGGCGGCGGCGTTCCGGCGGGTCTGGGATTACGCGGCGGAGCAGAAGGTCTCGATGCGCCTCGCCGCCATGAGCCTGGCCGTGAAGCGGGTCGCGGAAGCCCACCGGGTCCGCGGCCTCTACCCGTAAAGCCCTAGGTGACGAAGGCGATGCGGCTGTCGCTCCCGCCGGGGGGGCGGACCGGGATCACTTCCTTGCACCGCGGGCAGCGGATCCTGGCCCCACCGGCAGGGATCGCCGCTGTCCGTACCCGGAAGGCCCCCTGACACTTGGGGCACCGGCACAGAACGGTGTCCTGGCTCTCGGAAGGGCGGGGAGCTGGCGCCGCGGCCATCTCCGGCCGCGGGGGCGTCGGTGCCGGCGCGGCAGCCGGCGGCTCAGAGGCCGCGAGAAGGCCGGGGTAGAGGGCCTTCACCGCCGCTTGATCCAGCCGACAGAAGGCCGCCACGGCCTCCGGGTCCAGCCCGGCCGCGGCCATGCGCTTCAGCTCTGCGACGACCTCCTGGTGGCCGAAGACCGTGCCCCGCTCCCGCCGCCGGCAGATCAGGGCATCGTACGTGTCCGCCACCGCGAGGACCCGGGCCTCCGGGCGGATCGCCTCTCCCTTGAGCTTCCGGGGGTACCCGCTGCCGTCGTTCCGCTCCTGGTGCTGGGAGATAATCTCTCGCACCCCCTGGAGGAACGGGATGGCCTCCACGATCCTGGCCCCGATCTCCGGGTAGCTCTCCATCAGCCGGCGCTGCTCCGGGCTCTGCGTGTTGGCGCTCTTCAGGATCTCACCCGGGACCCCGATCTTCCCCAGGTCGTGCAGCGTCCCCGCCACCTGCAGGGCGCGCATCTGCTGGTCGGAGAACCCCAGCTCCTTGGCGATGAGGGTGGCCAGCCGGGTGACCCGCTCCGAGTGATTCCGGGTGTATTCGTCCCGGGCTTCGAGCGTGGCCACCATTGAACGGAGGGTGTTCAGGTAGTGCTCCCGGAGGTCGGCGTTGGCCCGGTCCAGGTCACTGTTCTTCCGGCCCAGCTCGGCGGTCGCCTGCCGAACCTTCGCCTCCAGCTCGGCGCTGAAGTTCTCCACCCGGCCCGAGAGCTCCGCGTTCTCCAGAGCAGCCGCCGCCTGGCTGCTGAAGGTGGTGAGGAGCTGCAGGTCGTTCTCCGTGAAGGTCTCTCCCGAGGTCTTCCGGTTCACATTGATAACGCCCAGAACGCCCCCCTTGCTCACCAGGGGGACGCTGAGGAGCGACTTGGTCTTGTACTTGGCGTCGCTCGCCAGCTTGTTGAAGCGGGTGTCCTTCTCGATGTCATTGATGAGCAGGGACTCTCCCTTCTCCACCACCCAGCCGGCGATCCCGGTGCCCACCTTCTGGCGCGTCGTCCGGACGATCTCCTCCGAAAGTCCCGTGGCCGCCCGGATCGTCATCTCGTTGGTGTCCTTCTCCACCAGCATGATGGAGACGATCTCCACCCCCATCACGGCCGCGATGGAGAGGACAATCTTATCCAGGAGGGGGTGAATCTCCAGGAGGGAGTGGATGTACTTCCCCACCCGGTTCAGCGTGGAGAGCTCCTTCACCTTCGCCTGGAGGTCTAGCATGAGCCGCTTGTTCTCCAGCTCGATCCGGCGCCGCCCGATGGCCTTGTCCACCGAGTGGTAGAGCTCGTGCGGCCGGAAGGGCTTCCGGATGTAGTCGTAGGCCCCCTTCTTCAAGGCCTCGATGGCCGTCTCCAGAGAGGCATAAGCGGTGATCATGATGACGAAGACGGTCGGGTCGGTCTTCCTGATGACGGGGAGGAACTCGATGCCGGTGAGGTCGGGCATCATGATGTCCAGAATGATCACATCAATGCCGCCCTTCTCCAGCTTGGCCAGCCCCTCCTTGGCGTTCTCCGCGGTGAGGACCTTGAAGCCCCGCAGGGAGAGCATGTCGTCGCAGAGGCGGCGCATGAACAATTCGTCGTCAACGACCAGAATCGTCTCCATTTCCTATCCCCTCGGCCCGCCGGCTTCTCCCGCGGGCCTGCTCGCCGGCTCCCCCTCGACCCCCACCGGCCCGGCGTTCAGCTTGCCGGATCGGAACCCCTCCGGGTCCACCATCACCTGCCGGTAGCCCAGGCCCTGGATCGCCGCCGTGACGGCCGCTCGCCGCGCCGGCTCGAGCAGCCGCGGCAGCTCCGCCGGTGCCACCTCGATCCGGGCCGCCTCCCCGAAGTGCCGCACCCGGAGCTCCCGGAACCCGTGCTGCCGCAGGATGGCCTCGGCCCGCTCCACCCGCCGGAGCCCCCCCGCGGTGATGGGCGTCCCGTAGGGAAAGCGGGAGGCGAGGCAGGGCATGGCCGGCTTGTCCCAGGTGGGGAGGCCGAGCGCGCGCGAGGCGGCGCGGATCTCGCCCTTGGTGAACCCCGCCTCCACCAGCGGGCTCAGGACCGCCCGCTCGGCCGCCGCCTGCCGCCCCGGGCGCCAGTCGGCGAGGTCGTCCCGGTTCGCCCCGTCCACGACCGCCGCGTAGTTCTCCGCAGTCGCCAGATGCGCAAGGCGCCCGTAGAGTTCCCGCTTGCAGAAGTAGCAGCGGTTCGTCGGGTTGGCGACATAGTTGGGGTCGGCCATCTCGGCCGTGCGGAGCAGCCGGTGCCGCGCCTGAAGGAAGGCCGCCAACGCCACCGCCTCCTCCTGCTCGCGGGCCGGGACCGCCGGAGACACCGCCGTCACGGCCAGCACACCCGCCCCGCAGGCCTCCACCGCCGCCTTCAGGACCAGCGTGCTGTCCACGCCCCCCGAGAAGGCGACCAGGATCCGGCCGAGCGCGCCCAGGCGGCTCGTGAGCATCCGGTACTTGGCCTCGAGGCCGGCATCCATCTCCCATCCCCCCTTCACAGAACCTGGATCGTCCCGCCCGTCCCCCGCACCGTCACGGTGCCGGAGGCCAGGTCAAGCTCCATGCTCCGACCGGCCTCGGGCGAGAGCGCCTCCGCCACGAGCGGGATCCCTCGGCGACTCAACTCCGCCCGCACCGCCGCCGCGGTCTGGGGACCCACCGGCCGCGGCCGCCCCGCGGCCGTGAGGTGCTCGAAGGCCTGGCCGCCCCCGGCGAGCTTTGCCACGCAGCGCCCCGGCTCCCCTCCATTCGAGGCAATCGCCTGGAGCAGCGCCGCGACCGCCTGCTCCGGGCTCGCCGCGGGCCAGCGCTCCTCCACGCCTCCACCCCCGTCCGGGACCAGAACGTGCGCGAGCCCCCCAACGCGCGCCACCGGGTCGTAGAGAGCGATGCCCACGCAGGAGCCCAGCCCCCCGATCCGCAGCCGATCCGGGTCCCGCCCCGCGGCGAAGGTGGCGGCGGGGACCCGGATGACCTCCGGTCTAGTCCCCATCGCCCCGCTTCAGGCTGCCCCGCGTCCGCGTCCCCGGGAGCCAGACGACCCGCCCCTGCACCAGCCGGCCGTCCCCGAAGGAGACCTCGGCCACGAGAACCGTCCCCGCCGTGGGAAGCAGATCGCGGAGGACGCCCTCGGCCGCGGCTCGGCCCCAGTCCGGGGCGAGGTGGGGGATGGAGGGTTTGAGCGCCACCCCCGCGAAGCGGCTGGCGGCCGACAAGTACGCCGAGGCCAGGATGTTCCCCGCCTCCTTCAGCGCCGATCCCTCCCGATCCCCCGGTATCCCCGCCCCCGCCTCTGGCTGACCGGTGAGGCGCGAGGCGAGCGCGCGCGCGCGCCCGGGCGGGAAGAAGACCAGGAGAGCCCCCTCGGGATCTCCCGCCACCGAGAAATACAGGGCGGTCTCGACCACCGGGGCCTTCTGGAGGGCCCGGGCAGCCGACGCCGCCAGCAGGCGCGTAACCTGGGGAGCGCCCGGCCGGACCGACAGGCCCAGCAGGGCGCTTAACGCCTCCGCGGCATGGCCCATGGCCTCGGCGGCCGCCGCCGCCAGCCCCTCCACCTCCCCGTCCCCCGCCACCCCCGGGCCGCGCATCCGCCCCCCTAGCCGAAGAGGGTATTTAAATCGAGGATCAGGACTGGCTCGCCGCTCGGGAGGATGGTCACCCCCCCGAGCCCCCGCAGGCCCTTCAAGGCCGGCCCGAGAGGCTTCACCACCGCGTCCCGGTAGCCCAGGATCGCGTCCACCACGACCGCCACCGTCCGCCCGCCGATCCCCGAGAGGACCGCCGTGTAGCTGGCCGCCCTCCCCTCCCCGTCGGCGACCTGGAGGGCGGCCCGGAGGTGGAAGAGAGGGATCATCTCCTCGCCCCGCACGATCACCTCCTGCGTCTCGGTCCGCTGGATATCGGTCGCGGAGAACTGGGTGGACTGCTGCACCTGGGTCACCGGGATGGCGTAGCACTCCTGCCCGGTCCGGACCATCATGACCGGGAGAACCGCCAGCGTCAGGGGGAGCTTGAGAATAATATCGGTCCCCCGCCCCACCTCCGACTCGATAAGGAGGTGGCCGCGCATCGCCTCCAGAGTGGCGCGAACCACATCCATCCCCACCCCGCGCCCGGAGACATCCGAGACCGTCTCGGCGGTGCTGAAGCCCGGGGCGGTCACCAGCATCACCAGCTCCTCCCGGGTCATCCGCTCGCCCCGCTCCGGGGTCAGGACCCCCCGCTTCAGGGCCACGGTCCGGATCCGGTCCGGGTCGATGCCGCGCCCGTCATCGCTCACCCGAATGACCACGCCCTCCTTCTCCCGGAAGGCCTCCAGCCGGATCGTGCCGGCCCTGGGCTTGCCGGCCCGCTCCCGCTCCTCGGGTGTCTCGATGCCATGGTCAATGCTATTGCGGAGGATGTGCATGAGGGGGTCGGGCAAAGCCTCCAGAATGGCCCGGTCCAGCTCGATCTCCTTCCCGATGATCTCGAACTCGACCTCCTTGCCCTTCTTGCGGGCCAGGTCACGGATGGGCCGGGAGAAGCGGTCGGCGATGACCTCGATGGGCATCATCCGGAGCTTCATGGTCTGCTGCTGGAGGGTGAGGGTGAGGGCCTCGATCCGGCCCACCGTATCCCGGAGGGGGCGGTCGGGGACCGCCTGGGCGCGCTCGACGAGCCCCCCTTTGGCCGTGATCATCTCCCCCACCAGATCAATGAGATTGTCCAGGAGCAGCGTATCCACCCGGACGTGGGCGGTCGCGCGCTGGGCGGCGGGCGGGACGGGGGCGGGGACGGGAGTCACGGCGGCAGGGACCGCCTCCGGGAGAACCGCTGAGACAAGGGCCGGGACGGGAGCAGGCCCCGGTGCTTCTGGAGCGGCCGCGGCCTCCGCGGGAGCGGCAGCCGGCGCCCCCAGGATCCGGACGGCCACCCGACCCACGTCCGGCAGCTCCCGCAGGCGAGCGGCCAGCGCCTCCGGATCCTCGGCGCTTCCCGCCGCGGCTTCGATCCTGCCCGCGAAGCGCCCCCGCTTGATCTCCTCCAGGGTCGGGGTGGCCTGGAACAGATCCGCCATGTCCATGAGCTTCTTCATGGTGATGTAGGCCCGGGCGGTCGGCAGGGGGGTGTCCTCGGCGAACTCTATCTCCACGCTCAGGAGCGGGATGCCCCGTTCGGCGGCCCAGCGGGCCGCGTCCTCCAGACCTGGCGGGACCGGCGCGGGCGTGCCCGCGGGCGCTCCCGCAGCGACAGGAGAGGGTGCCGGGCTCGGGGGCGCGGGAGCCGCGGGTGGAGGTGGAGCGGCTGCCGCAGGGGGCGTGGCGGCAGCGGGGCCGGGCCGGTAGGCGGAGACCCTGTCCAGGAAGGGCTGGGCCGTTACATTGGGTGGGGACCCAGCGGCCAGGTTCTCGACTCCCTTCCGGAGGAGATCCACCCCCTCGAAGAGGAGGTCCACCGCTGCCCGGTCGAGGGCCCCCTCCCCCTTCCGGTACCCGTCCAGGAAGTCCTCCATCCGGTGGGAGACCTTGGCCAGGTCGTCATAGCCCATGGAGGCAGACATCCCCTTCAGGGAATGGGCCTCGCGGAAGAGGGTATCAATGACCGTCTTGTCCACTCCCCCCTTCTCCAGCGTGAGGAGCAGGCCGTCCATCTTCTGAAGATGCTCCTGGGACTCGCTGATGAACATCCCCAGGTATTTGGACATGTCCACGGCTAGACCTACCTTGCTCAGCGCGCCGCCAGCATCGCGGCCCGCTCCCGCAGGAGAGCTCCTAGCGCCCGGGGTATCTCGGGCAGCGGAACGATCGCGTCCGCGAGGGCAGCCTCGGCTAACGCCCGCGGCATGCCGTAGACCACGCAGGACTCCTCCGCCTCCGCCAGCGCCACGCCCCCCTTCGCCTTGACCGCTCGAACCCCCTCGAGACCGTCCTTGCCCATCCCGGTGAGGACCACGACGATGGCCCCGGCCTCACAGGTCTCGGCCAGGGAGCCGAAGAGCAGGTCGGCGGCAGGGCGCACCCCGTGGCGGGGCGGGGCGTCGCTCAGGTGCAGGATGAGCTGGGTCCCCCTGAGCCCCCGGCGCACCACCAGGTGCCGATCGCCCGGGGCCACGTACACCACGCCCGCCCGGACCAGGTCCCCGGAGGCCGCGATCTGGACCGGGAGGGGCGAGACGTCCTGGAGACGGCGCACCAGGGGGTCCACGAAGCGGGGCGGGATGTGCTGGACCACCAGGACCGGGACCGGAACCTCGGTGGGGAACTCGGCGAAGAGGGCCAGCAGGGCCTGCGGCCCCCCGGCCGAGGCCCCGATCGCCACCGCAAGGCGGGGGCTGTCCTCCCGCTGCCGCCTGTCCGTCACCGCCGCGACCCCGGGCTGCCCCCGGCCGGCGGGACCCGCGGGCGGAACCGCTCGTCCAGCCCCAGGGCGCTCTGCACCACCTTCAGGACCCGGCTGGCTTGGAAGGGCTTCACGATGAAGTCCCGCGCGCCGGCCTCGATCGCCTCGGCGATGAGGGACTCCTGGCCCAGGGCGCTCACCATGATGACGTTCGCCCTCGGGTCCATCCGGACGACTTCCCGGAGGGCGCTGAGGCCGTCCAACACCGGCATGACGATGTCCATGGTGGTCAGATCCGGTTTCAGGTCCCGGTGGAGGCGGACCGCCTCGGCCCCATTCTCCGCCTCCCCCACCACCTCGAATCCCTCCCGGGAGAAGATGTCCCGGATCATGCTGCGCATGAAGAGGGCGTCGTCCACGATGAGGACCCGGACGGCCATCTCAGGCCACCAGGTGGGTGAAGAACTTCCCCAAGTCCAGGATGCCGACCTGCACTCCGTCGAGGTCCGCCAATCCCTTGACCCCTCCCCCCCGGCTCCCCTCCCCACCGAGCATCGGGCCCAGGTCAATCTGGGAGAGGGGGACGGCCCGGATCTCCGCCACCTCCTCGACGAGGAGGGCCGCATCCAGGTTCGGGATGGGGAGATCCAGGATCACCGCGAACCGCTCGGCGGGCACCGCGCTGACGGGGGCCCCGAGGCAGCGACTCAGGTCGTAGAGCACCAGGATCTTGCCGCGCCAGGTGGTGATCCCCCGCACCTCGGGGGGGGCATTGGGGACCCGGGTGATCCGTTCCACCGGGTGGATCTCCCGGGCCGCGGCAAGCTCGAGCGCGTACCATTCCCCCGAGGCACGGAGGAGGACGAGGCGCGCGCGCTCCTCTGGCTCCGGCGGGGCCGCCTCCAGGACGAGGTCAGACTGGCCCTCGACCATCACGCGGGGACCCTGAACCGTGTGACCAGCGCCTTCAGGGACTCGGCCATGGCCCGGAGCTGCTGGGCGGAGTCGGCCATCTGCTCCATGGAGGTGGTCTGCTCCATGGTGGCGGCAGAGGCCTCCTCAGTGGAGGCGGCGTTGTCTTCGGCCACCTTGGCGATCTCGTCAATGGTCTTCACCAGCTCCTCGGCCCCCTTGGTCTGCTGCTGGGTGAGGGCGGAGATCTCCTGGACCTTTTTCACCTCGTCCACCACCACCCGGACGATGTCCTCTAGGGCCTCCCCGGTGAAGGTGAGCACCTTCCGCCCCGCGTCAATTTCCTTGGTGGCCCCCTCCATGGAGCCCAGGACCTTGGTGCTCTCCTCCTGGATCTCCTTGGTGATGGCCGCGATCCGCTCCGCCGAGGTCCCGGCCTCGCCCGCCAGCTTCCGGATCTCGTCCGCGACCACGGTAAAGCCCTTCCCGTACTCCCCCGCCCGGGCTGCCTCAATGGTGGCGTTGAGGGCCAACAGGTGGGTCTGCTGGGCGATCTTGGTGATCACGTCCACAATGGTCCCGATCTGCTGGGTCTTGGTCGAGAAGCCCTTCACGTTGGCGGTCGAGATCTCCAGGATGCTGAAGACCTCCTTCATCTTGCCCATCGCCTCCTGGGCCGACCGTCCCCCCGACTGGGCGGTGTAGCCGGCCTCGGCGGCCGCCTCCGCGGCCGACTTGGCCCGGGCGGCGATCTCGTTGATCGCCGAGGCCATCTCCCGCATGACCTTGGAAGTCTTCTCCACCAGCTCGGCCTGGTGCTCCGCCCCCTTGGCGATTTGCTCCACGGTCGCGGCGATCTCCTCGGTCGAGGCGTTCATCTGCTCCGCCGAAGCGGAAAGGGCCGTCGCGGAGGCCGTCACCTTCTCGGCCGTCCCCTTGGTCTCCGTGACGATGTTTCGCAGGCCCGCCACCATCCGGTTGAAGGCGACCGCTAACGCGCCCAGCTCGTCCTGGGACCGGACGGCCACATCCTTCGTCAGGTCCCCCTCGCTCAGGATCTTGCTCGCCAGGGCCAGCGCCCCTACCTCCCGGGCGATCCGGCCCGAGAGGTACTTGGCCAGGACGGCACCTACCAGGAGGGCCGAGAAGGCGCTGAGGGCGTCTCGCGAGGGGATGTTGGGCAGGAGCACCGCGAGGACACCACCCACGGCGGCGGTCGTACCGATCACCGCCAGAAACCCCAGCAGGATCTTGTCACCGATTGACCCCTTCATGCGGTCACCCTCCCTGTGGCGCCGCGCTCGGCCCGCCGGAGTCCCGCGGACGCGCGCCCAGTGCGGGCGCAGCCGCCGGACCACACGCCAGCCGAAATCGCGGACACCCTATCGTAGGCCCCTGGGCAAGTCAAGCCTGCACCCCCTGACGCCGCGCCGCGCCGGCGCCGGCGCCGCTCAGCATTCCCTCTCGGCGGCGATAGATCCGCTCGCCCACATCCACCACCTCGAAGGCCTCCCGGGCGGGCCCTGAGAGGCCCTCCACCTTTCCCAGGACCAGGATCCCCCCGGGGTTCAGAGCCTCGGCGAAGTCCCGCAGGAGGCGCTGCTGGTGGGCCGGCACCAGGTAGATCAGCACATTCCGGGAGAGGATCAGGTCCAGGCGCCGGAAGGGGGGCGGCGTCTGGAGGTCGTGGCGCTTCACGAAGACGATGCGCCGGATGGCCGGGACGAGCCGCACCCGACCCCCCTCCTCCTCCTCGAAGTAGCGCGCCCGCATTTCCGGCGGCATCCCGCTCAGTTGCCGGGCAACGTAGCGGCCCGCCTTCGCCATCTCCAGACAGCGGGTGTCAATGTCGGTGGCGTACACGACGGCCGACTGGCGCAGCTCCTGGGCCCGCCAAACCTCGTGGAGCAGGATGGCCAGTGTGTACGCCTCCTCCCCGGTGGCGCACCCGGCGCTCCAGACCCGGAGGGTCCGCCGCCCGGCCTCCACCCGGGCTCGGCAGAGGGCGGGCAGGACGGTCTCCAGCAGAACCCGGAAGGTCTGGGGGTTCCGGAGGAACTGGGTGACATTGATTGTGAGGGCGTCCAGGAGACGTGGCAGCTCGGCCGGGTCCTCCCGGAGGAGCTCGACGTAGGCAGCGAGATCCGGCGCGGCGCGGGCGCGCTGCCGGACCGCCAGGCGCCGTGCCACGCACTTCTCCCGGTAGAGGGTCAGATCCAACCCCGACCGCTCCCGCAGCGTCTTCTCCAGCGCCGTCCAGGCTGCCCGGTCAGACCCCATCCCCTTCTCCTACCGCAGCATCCGACACAGGGCCTCCACCACCCTCGGGTCGAAGGCCTGCCCCTCCTCCTCCTGCAAGAGGGCTAACGCCCGCTCCGCCGGCAGCGCTGGCCGGTAGGGGCGATCCGTGGTCAGGGCGTCGAAGACGTCGGCCACCGCGATGATGCGGGCCAGGAGCGGGATGGCCTCCCCTTGGAGCCCATCGGGGTAGCCGCTCCCGTCGTACCGCTCCTGATGGTGCCGGATGCAGGGCCGGACCTCCTGCAGGAAGTCCACCTCCGCGATGATCTGCTCCCCCACGATCGGGTGGGAGCGGATGTGGGCTCGCTCCGGCTCGCTCAGGGCGCCCGGCTTGTTCAGGACCTCCGCCCGGATCCCGATCTTCCCGATGTCGTGGAGGGTGGCCCCGAACTGGAGCGTCCGGATCTCCCCGGGGGTGAGGTCCAGCACCTCCCCCAGGGCCACGGCGTACTGGGTGACCCGCTGGACGTGTCCCTTGGTGTAGGGATCCTTGGCCTCGATGGCCACCGCCAGGGCCTGGACGGTGTCGAAGACGCCCTTGGTCAGGGAGGCGGCGAGGGGCTGGCGCTCCAGCGCCTGACCGATGAGGGAGGCCAGCGCCGCGAAGAACGCCCGCTCCGCATCGCCGAAGGGCGGGCTGGGCCGCGAACCCAGACAGCAGAGGGCCGCCGCCAGGCGCTCCCGGGACCGGACCGGAACCGCGACGAGGCTGCGGATGGTGAGACCCGTCCCCCGGGGGAGAAACCCTTCGGCCGGATCGGCGGACGCCTGAAAGATCGGGAGGCCCTGGCGCAAGAGCTGACCCAGGGATCCCTCCGCCGCGGCAGCCGGAAGCCCGGAGGCGGCCTCCGGGGAGAAGCCCCGACTGGCCAGCAGGGTCAGGTCGCCTCTCCCGGGGACCACTCCGAGGATGACCAGAGCCTCCTCCGCCACCTCGGTCACCAGCAGATCGAGGATGGCCTGGAGCATTGGGCCCGGCTCCTCCCAGGCCTCGCGCGTGAGCTCGCTCACCGCTCCCAGGAGGGCGAGACGCCCCGCCTCCCGGTTGGGCCCGGTCCGGCCGACCCGCCACCGGGGACTCTCCAGGGCTTTCGTCCGCTGGGCCGAGTGGGGAATCCCGCGGCTCACCGGTGGCCTGCTGATCGTCATGAGGAAGCCGCTCACGGCCCCGGCCGGTCCCCGGAGGGGGGCCAGGGAGAGACCTGCGGCCAAGGGCCCTCGGTCATTGCGCCCACCCCGAGGCGTGATGTGAACGGCCCCCTCCCCATCGAGCAGTCGCCGGATGGCCGTCCGAATGGGAAGCCCCTTGAATTCTGGCAGATGCCTGAGGAGTTGTCCCACCGCGCTCGCGGCGGGGCGTCTCACCAACTCTTCCATGCAGCGGTTCCAGGCCCGGATGACCAGGTCCCGGTCGAGGAGGGCCATGCAAAGAGGGAAGCGGTCTACGATCCCCGGATGGTATTCGTCCATACCGCCTCACCGGGAGCGTGGGCCCGACCGGTCGCCGGGGAGTCCCCGGGGGAGAAAATCCTGCTAACGTGAGAAGAACACGGAACTTTTTCCCTTTGCGTCTCCCCGTATAAGATGGTAAAAAATGGGGACGGACCACCCCAGGCCGCTGCCAGGGGTTGCAATTCCCGGACCACCCCCTCGCCTCGGGGAGAGAGCGCCCCGTCAGGCTACCTTGGACCAACCCGCGGTACAGTACGGACTCCTCCTGGCCTTCCTGCTGGCCCTCTCCGGGGGGCTCTCCGCGGCCGAGACCGCCATCTTCTCGCTGACCACCAACCAGCTGGGGACGGTCGCCGCCCGCTCACCCGCCGCCGGCGTCCGCTTGCAGGGCCTTCTCTCCCGTCCCCGCCGCACCTTGCTCACGCTGCGCGTCTGCGATACCGTGATCAACCTCGCCGCGGCCGCCGTGGCGCTTGCCCTGGCGGATGTCCTCGCCCCCGACTGGGCCTGGCTCGGCCCCCTGCTCCTCGTCCCCGTCCTCCTGCTCCTGGGAGAGGTGTCCCCGCGCTTCGTCGCGGCCGCCCGGCCGCTGCCGCTTGCCCGCGCTCTCGCGCTCCCCTTGAGTCTCCTGGTGGCGGCCCTCACCCCGCTCCGCCGGCCCCTGCGTGCCGCGGCCGACGCTCTCCTGCGCCGGCTCGGCGTGGCCGGAGGGGGGGGCGTGACGGAAGAGGAAGTCCGGGGACTGCTGGAGGCCGGCACCGCCGCCGGCCTGATGGCCCCCGCTGAAGGGGACATGATCCGGCGCGCCCTGGCGTTTGGGGACGCCCGGGTCCGGGACGTCATGATCCCCCGGGCCGACATGTTCTGCCTCGAGGCCTCCCTGTCCCTCCCGGAGGCCGTGGCGGCGATCCGGCGCACCAACTTCTCCCGGGTCCCGGTCTACCAGGAGTCGCTCGACCGAATCGTGGGCATCCTCTACGCCCGGGATCTCCTCGGGCCGGTTGCGTCCGGGGCCGCTTCGCCCCTGACCCGCCTCCTGCGCCCAGCCCCCTTTGTCCCCGAGACCAAGCGGGCGGAAGATCTGCTGGCTGAGCTCCGCCGTCGCCGCCGGCACATGGCCATCGTGGTGGATGAGTACGGGGGCACCGCGGGGCTCGTCACGCTGGAGGATGTCCTGGAACAGTTGGTCGGGGAGATCAGCGACGAGTTCGACGTGGCGGTCCGGGGAGTCACCCCCCTCGGCCGCGGCCGAACCCGGATCCCGGCCGGCATGACCATCGCGGAGTTCAACGAGCGCTTCGGGGCCAGCCTCCCCAGCGACGGGGTCCAGACCGTGGGCGGCTTCGTCTTCGATCGGCTGGGGAAGCTCCCGGGGCGCGGGGACACCGTCCGGTTCGGACCATTCCGCTTCGTCGTAGAGATGGTCCGGGGGGCCCGGCTCACCGAGCTGATCGTCGAGCGGGCGGAGGAGACCGGGGCGTGAGCGAGTGGGGACTCCCCGCCCTCCTGCTGGCTACGGGGGCCTTGTTGCAGGCCTTCTTCGCCGGGTGCGAGCTGGCGCTCGCCGCCAGCCCCCTCTCGGGGCTGCGGCGGCGGGCCGCCAGCGGGTCGCGCGGGGCACGCCAGGCGGTGGCCTTCCTGGAGGCGCCGGAGCGATTCCTGACGGCCACGCTGGTGGGCAGCACGGCCGCCCTGGTCCTGAGCGGGACCGGCGCCGCCCTCCTGGGCTCCCGCCTGGGCGGCCCGCGGGGGGCGGTGGTGGTGGTGCTCCTCCTAGGCCCGGTCCTGACGGTCGTGGCCGATCTCGTCCCCCGCACCCTCTGCCAGCACCGGGCCGAGCGGGTAGCACCCCTCCTGGCCCCCGCCCTCACGGTCGCCACCGGCGCCCTCTTCCCCCTGACGGCGCTGGCCCGCCGCGGGGCCACCGCTCTGCTCACGGTCCTCCGGATCGAGCGGAGCGGCCGGAGCCCCTTCCTCAGCCGGGAGGAGATCCGCCTCCTCCTGGGGCAGGGTGAGCGGGGCGCAGCGGGGGCGGGGGCCCGCCGCCTCATTGATCGGGTCTTCGCCTTCGGGGAGCGGACGGTTCGGGAGGCCATGATCCCTCTGGTGGACGTGGTCGCCCTCCCGGAAGAAGCGACCGTGGCCGACGCGGTGGCGGTCGTGGAGACCCACCACTTCGCCCGCATCCCCCTCTACGAAGAGCGGATCGACCGCCTGACCGGGTTCCTCCACACCCAGGACCTCCTGAGCAGAGAGGCCTCTGCCCTCCTGCGCCCTCTCCTCCGCCCCGCCCCCTACGTCCCGGAGAGCCGCCCGCTGGACGATGTGCTCCGGGATCTGCAGCGGGCGCGGACCCAGATGGCAATGGTGGTGGACGAGTATGGCGGGGTGGTGGGGATCGTGACGATGGAGGATCTGCTGGAGGAGCTGGTGGGCGAGATTGAGGACGAGTACGACGACGCGCCCCCTCCCGTCCGCCGGCTCGCGGACGGCGCCTGGCTCGTGGACGCCCGCGTCGAGGTCGAGCGGCTAAACGAAGAAACCGGGCTCCAGCTGCCGAAGGGGGAGTACGAGACCGTGTCCGGCTACCTCCTCGCCCTGCTCCAGAAGATCCCGGAGCCGGGCGAAGAGATCACGGCAGAGGGAGTCCACTACCTGGTGACCGAAGCGGACCGGCGGAGCATCCTGAAGGTGAAGATCCGCCGCACCGCGCCCCGGCGGCCCACCTGATCGCTATTCCCGCAAGAGCTCCCGCAGCGCCCGGCCCTGGATGCCGCCGTCGCCGGTTCCGATGAGCGGGCGCTCCCCCTCGGTTTCCATCCCGGAGATGGTGCGGATCATCGTCTCCAGCTCGCGGAGACGGCCCATCTCGTGGGTCAGGCGGCTGAGCTGCTCCGCCTGAGCAGCCAACCGGGCGGCCAGCTCGATGTTCTCCTGCTCCAGTCGGATCGTCCGGGCCAGGTCCAGCCCATAGCGGGCTGCATGAAGGATGAGGCCGCCCGAGAGCAGGCCCGTTCCGGCCAGCAGGAGGAGCGTGACCAGCACCGCCGCGGGCGCGAGGCGGATGCGCCGCATCGCCCCGGTCCCCGTGAAGGCAAAGATGGTGAGTCCCGCCCGCCAGTTCTCCGCTAGGTACCGGCAGGCGCTCCGGATCGGCGCAAACGCACGATGAGGCCGCATAATCCCCTCCCTTCCTCCGCTGTGTCCTGCGTGTTCCTGAGGGTTTTCGCGTAGTCCGGCTGAAGGCCGCGGCGAGTCCGAAGCCCGGCGCAGTGCGGGCTCGGTTCCCCAATTTTCTACCGGAGCGGCCGGCGGCTGTCAAGGCGAAAGGCGGTCGCCGACCGGAAGTGCTCAAACCCTCCGCTGATGGGCGAGAGGGTCCCGTCCGGATGCTGGAGGGTGAGGCCCGCCCTTCGCGGCAGGATCCGCCCGATGGCGGCGGCACCCCCGGTGCCCGCGCGCGCCAGGGTCTTCCGGACGGCGGCGGCGGGCGCGCTGGTCGTGAAGAGGAGCTCGAAGTCCTCCCCGCCGCCGAGGGCCCAGGCCAGCGGGTCAATCCGGAGCCAGGCGCCGATGGCCGCCGCCGCCGGATCCACGGGGACCGCCGCCGCTTCGACCAGGGCGCCCACGCCGCTCGCCTCGCAGAGGTGCAGCAGGTCCCCCGCGAGGCCATCGCTCACGTCAATGACGGCACTCGCGAGGCCGCGTCGAGCTAACGCGGCCCCCGCCCGGACCCGGGGACAGGGGCGGAAGTGGCGCGTCAGGGCGCGCCGGAGGGAACCGGCGAGCCTGGCCGGCACCGGGCGGCCCCGTCCTGTCCCTCCCGCCTCCCGGGCCGCCCTGTACCCTCGGGACAGGGCGGCCAGCGCTGCCGCGGAGCCTCCCAGGCGCCCTGTCACCCAGAGGGTCTCGCCGACCCGCGCCCCTGCCCGCGTGAGGAGTCGCCCCCCCGCCTCTCCCAGAACAGTCACCGCCAGGAGGAGCGGCCCGGTACTCGCCGACACGTCCCCGCCCACGAGGAGGACCCGGAAGGCGCCTGCGGCCCGCCGGAGGCCCCGGTAGAGCGCATCGATCCGGGCCACGGGGGTGCCGGACGGGACGGCCAGCCCCAGCAGGACGAAGCGGGGCCGCCCCCCCATGGCGGCGATGTCGCTCACGTTCACGGCCAGCGCCTTCCAGCCCACCGCGACCGGGTCTGCCTGCTCCCACCGGAAGTCCTCCCCCTCCACAAGGAGGTCCGTAGTGGCGAGGAGTGTCCTGCCGGACGGGAGGCGGAGCGCGGCCGCATCGTCCCCGACCCCGAGCAGGAAGCCGGCCCCCCGTCGGGGCAGGGAGGCGGTGAGGCGGGCGATGAGGCCGAACTCCCCCAGGGTGCGGAGGGTCGGAACCGGGACGCGGCGGGCCATGGCGGCTTAGAGGGAGGCGCGGCCCAGCTGCTCCAGGACGGCTGCCCGGAGTTGCTGCGTGCTCGGCAGTGGGCGAGCCAGGCGCCCGCCGCGCAGGAGAGGGAGAAGCAGGGGGGCGGTACTCCCGCCGCAGGGGCAGGCCGGGACAGGCGAGGGCTCAGGCAGGACCTGGTCGGCCCCGCAGGAGGCGCAGCGGTAGACGCTCTTGCGGCCCGAGAGCTTTCCCCGCTTCGCCATCGGCTTCCCGTCAATCTCCACGATGTCCAGGGCAAAGTTCACCACGGGCGCGTTGCTGATCGCCGTCCCGACGCCGTAGGCATCGGCGGCCGGGTTCAGGGTCTGGATCTCGGCCTCGTCCAGCCCGCCGCTCACGAACAGCTTCACCCGATCGAAGCCGCGCAGGTCCAGCTCCCAGCGGACCTCCCGGAGGATCTGCAGGAGGTTCCCGCGGCGGGAGGCGGGGGTGTCCAGGCGCACCCCGAAGAGCGCCCCCCCCAAAGCCTCAGCCACCCGTAGCGCCTCGAATTTCTCATCATTGAAGGTGTCAATGAGGATCACCCGCTTCACCTTCGGGTCCACGCACTCGTGGAAGGCCTTCGCGGCGGCCACCGTGTCCCCGAAGAGGAGCACGAGGGCGTGGGGCATCGTCCCCACCGGGTCCTCGTGGATGAGCTCCGCCGACTTCCCCACCGCCACCCCGTCGCACCCCCCCACGAAGGCGTTGCGCTCGATCATGGGAGCGAGGGCCGGGTGCATCCGGCGGGCGCCAAAGGAGATGACGGGGCGCCCCTCCGCTGCCTTCTTGCAGCGGGCGGCCTTGGTGGCGATGCCCGAGGCCTGGCAGAGGAGTCCCAGGAGGGCCGTCTCGTAGTGGGCCCAGTCCACGTAGCGCCCCCGGAGGGTCAGGACCGGCTGGTGAGTGGCGAAGAGCGTCCCCTCCGGGAAGGCGTCCACATCCAGCGGCAGCCCCGTCAGCAAGTGGGCCGCTTCCTCAATCCCGGCCAGAGCCGCCCAGGTCCACCCGGCGGGGAACCCCTTGAGGAGCACCTCCGCGGTGACCACGCTCTGGATCCCCTTCCGCCGCAGGATCTCCAGGGTCCGAAGGAAGTAGACGTCGGTGATGAGGCCCGCCTTGATGTCGGCGGGCTCGGCAGTATGAAACATGCCGGCGCATCTCCTAGGCGGGGCGGAGGGCCTCCTCAATCCGCGCCAGCAGGGCGTTCGGGCTGAAGGGTTTCGTGATGTAGGCCGCGACCCCCATCTGCAGCCCGCGGAGCCGGTCCATCTCCTTCCCCCTTACCGTCAGCATGAAGACCGGGATCGCCTTGGTCGCCGAGTCCTGCTTCAGGGCCTCCAGAGCCTGGAAGCCGTCCATCCGGGGCATCATCACATCGAGCAGGATGAGGTCGGGCCGCTCCGTGCGGGCCTTCTCCACCCCCTCCACCCCGTCGGCGGCGGTGATCACGGTGTACCCCGCCGTCCGGAGCTTGTAATCAATGATCTTCAGGATGTGGACCTCGTCATCCACCACCAGGATCTTCGGCATCCTCCTCCTCGTCGGACATCACCAGAGGATGGGCGGGGGCCGCCGCCGAGAGCGCCTCGGCCAACGCGGCGAACCCCTCCAGGCTGACCGTCTCCGCCCGACGGTCCCCGGCGACCCCGGCCGCGGCGAAGGCCGCGGGCAGCACCCCCGCGAAGGGCCGCAGGGCAGGGGAGGCCGCCAGGGCGTTGCGCAGCATCTTCCGCCGCTGCCCGAACCCCGCCCGGACCAGGGCGAACAGGAGGTCCGGCCGGGCTACCGTCACGGCCGGCCGGGGGAGAAGGTCCAGACGGATGAGGACCGAGTCCACCGCCGGGACCGGCTCGAAGGCCTCCCGCGGGGCCGCCGCCACCACGACCGGCTCGGCGCGGTAGCGACAGTAGAGGGTGAGCGCCCCGTAACTCCGTCCTCCCGGCGCCGCCGTCAGGCGGGCCGCCACTTCCCGCTGGACCATCAGGAGGCAGCGATCCAGGACGCCCCCGATGTCCAGGAGGCGCCGGAGGAGGGGGGTCGCGATGGCGTAGGGGATGTTGGCCACCACCCGGAAACGCTCCCCGGGCGCCGGGGCCGCCTCCGGGGGCGGCAGCGTGAGGGTGAGGGCATCTCCCTCCACCAGCACGACGCGCGGGTCCCCCGCGAACCGGCGCCGGAGAAGGGCCACTAACGGCGGATCCACCTCCACCGCCACGACCTGGCGGCAGGAACCCGCCAGGGCGGCCGTCAGCGTCCCGAGGCCGGCGCCAATCTCCAGGACCCGCTGCTCGGGCCTGAGCTCGGCCGCCCGGAGGATGGCTGCCAGGACCCGCTCGTCGGCCAGAAAACTCTGCCCCAGGCGCCGCCGGGGGCGTACCCCCGCCTCCCGCAGGAGTCGCCGGGTTTCGGCCCGAAGCGAGGGCATCCTAGTGCCGGGCCAACGAACGTCGCCCCACTTCGTTCTCCGACCACCCTTCGGGTGGTGCCCGCGGCGGTCCGGAGCGTACCAGGGCGCTGGAGTCGCACTAGCCTGTGGGACGGCGGTCCTTCTGCTTCGCCATCCGCAGGTTCATCTGGGCGAGCTGGTTGCGCGGGTCCAGGGCCAGCGCCTTCTCCCAGGCGCTGACAGCCCGATCCTCCTGCCCCATGCGACGGAGGAGGATCCCGAGGTTGACGTAGGCCTCCACGTACCGGGGGTTGATGTCCAGGGCCCTGGTGAAGGTCTGCAGCGCCTTCTCGTGCTCCCCCTGCTCCCGGTAGCAGACCGCCAGGCGGTTGTGGATGTCGGCGTAGACGGGGCCCAGCGTCAGGGCCTTCTGGTACTCGGCGACCGCCTCCTGGTGCATCCCCAGATCGAAATAGATCTTCCCCAGGTCCCCGTGGGCATTCGCCAGCTTGCTCCGGATGACGCTGCTCAGCGGCGTGGGGGCATCCCCCTCCCGCTCCTTGGCAAGCCCGAACTCCCGCAGCGCCGGCCCGTAGGCCCCGATGTCGGCCAGCGTGATGGCCAGGTTCAACTGGGCTTCGGTGTAGTTGGGGTTGATGCTGAGCGCCCGCCGGAACAGCTCGATGGCCTTCTCGGGGGAGTTGCGCTGGCTGTAGATGAAGCCCAGCATATTGTAGACGTTCGCGTACAGGGGGGTGCGCTGGACCACCTCGAGGCAGAGACGCTCGGCGTCCTCGTAGTCCCCGGTCTGGAAGGCGGTCGCGGCCCGCTGCACGAGCTGCTTCAGGTCGGTGCTGTCCATCGGGTCTCCGCGGGTCAGAAGGGGGCCCCCACCCGGACCGACTCCCGGAAGTCTGTCCAGGAATCCTTGAGCAGGTCCAGGAGGGAGGGGTTGCGGGAGGATTTGGCCTCCGGAGTTGCCGCGGGGCGGGCCTCCACCTGGACTCCCACCCGCTTGCCGGCGGCGACCGCGAAGGGAGAATGGGGGAACTCGGTGATGACCCGACGGTAGGTCGCCTCGGCCTCGGACTGCTCCCCGCGGGCGCGGGCGATCTCCCCCAGGTAGTAGAGGGCCTCCCCTTCCAGGCCGAGCCCCGCGTACTCCCGCAGGACCAGGGTGAACCGCCCGGAGGCGGCCGCGTACTCCTCCCGCCGGAAATAGAAGAAGCCCACCTCCAGCTCCTTCTCGGCCAGCCGGTGCCGCGCCTCCCGCAGGCGGGCCCGGGCCTCGGGGGCGTAGGGGGTGTCCGGGACCTCCGTGAGGAGCTGCTGGAAGGCCTGGACCGCCCGCTTGGTCATGCTCTGGTCCCGGTCCACCCGCTCCATCTGGCGGAAGGCAGCGAGTCCAATGTGGTAGAGGGCCTCGTCCAGCCGCTCATGGCCCGGGTGCACCTGCAGGAACTTCTGATACTCGGTCCGGGCTTCGTTGTAGAGGCGCTCCTCGAAGTAGGTCCGGGCCACCCCCAGGCGGGCCTCAGGCGCGAGGATGCTGCCCGGATACTGGTTGAGGAGGGCCTGCAGCTTCTCCCGGGCATCGGCGTAGCGGCCCCGCTGGAAGTCCGCGTTGGCCCGCCAGTACAGCCCAGCCTCCCCATAGGGGAGCATCTCCCGCCCCCGGGAGGCGCAAGAGAGGCCCATCCCCGCGAGCGCCACCAGCAGGAGAAGCCACCCCCACCAACCCGATGTGCGCATCTCCCTCCTCCTGCGACCCCTCGGACGGGACCCACCCTACTGAAATCGCCTGGTGGTGTCAAGCCGGAACGCCCCCATCCCCGCGAAAGAGAAAGGGCAAGGGATGCCCCTTGCCCCACCGGCCGCGCACTCGGCCCCGCCCGCCCGGGCGATCTAGGCTGATTCGGCTTTCTTCTTATAGAGCAGGATGGGCCGGCTCCGCTCGGCCACCACCTCCCGGTTCACGAGGCACTCGATGATGCCCGTCTCCGAGGGGATCTCGTACATGATGTCCAGCATGATGTCTTCCAGGATGGCCCGCAGCCCCCGGGCGCCGGTGTCCCGTTTCACCGCCTCCTCGGCCACCGCCAGCACCGCGTCCTCCGTGAAGGTCAGCTTCACCCCCTCGAACTCGAAGAACTTCTGATACTGCTTGAGGAGGGCGTTCTTGGGCTCCCGCAGGATCCGGACGAGGGCTGCCACGTCCAGCTCGTGCAGGGACGCGATCACCGGCAGCCGCCCCACCAGCTCGGGGATGAGCCCGTAGCGGAGTAGGTCCTCCGGCTGCACCTCCGCCAGGATCTGGCCCACCTTCCGCTCCCGGCGGCCCTGCAGCTTGGCCCCGAACCCCATCTGCTTCTGCCCGACCCGCGCCTCAATGATCTTCTCCAGCCCCACGAAGGCCCCTCCGCAGAGGAACAGGATGTTGGTGGTATCCACCTGCACGTACTCCTGCTGCGGGTGCTTCCGCCCCCCCTGGGGGGGAACGTTGGCCACGGTCCCCTCTAGGATCTTGAGCAGGGCCTGCTGCACTCCCTCCCCGGAGACGTCGCGGGTGATGGAAGGGTTCTCCGACTTCCGGGCGATCTTGTCAATCTCGTCAATGTAGATGATCCCCCGCTCCGCCCGCTCCACATCGTAGTCCGCCACCTGGAGGAGCCGGAGGATGATGTTCTCCACGTCCTCCCCCACGTACCCCGCCTCCGTGAGGGTGGTGGCGTCGGCGATGGTGAAGGGGACATCGAGGATCTTGGCCAGCGTCTGGGCAAGCAGAGTCTTCCCGGAACCGGTGGGGCCGATCAGGAGGATGTTCGACTTGGCCAGCTCCACGTCGTCGAAGTCCGCCCGACTGTTGATGCGCTTGTAGTGGTTGTGGACCGCCACCGAGAGGGTCTTCTTGGCCCGCTCCTGCCCGATGACGTACTGGTCCAGGACGGCCTTGATCTCGGCCGGCTTGGGCAGGTCCCCCAGCGACTTCCCCCGCTCCTCCTCCAGCTCCTCGGCGATGATGTCGTTGCAGAGCTCGATGCACTCATCGCAGA